>NZ_JAAHGN010000011.1:0-21956 GCF_010672485.1 Moorena sp. SIO2C4
TGGAAATCTCGATGGAAAAAGCAGCCTCCGTCGCTGGGTTAAACCGTAGGGACTTTCTTGCCGCCCTAGCCCGGGAACAAATTGATGTCTTTGCTGTTGACTTTGACGATCTAGAGCGTGAGTTAAACCGTGGCTGAACTTCCTGCTATCAACACCTGCTCACAGATAAAAAAGTTATAATTTGGGCGTTGCGTCAGTCTTTGAATGAATAGGAGTAGAGTGGGCATCCTGCCCGCCCGAAAATAAGGAGGAAACTGGCAAGATGCCAGTTCTACACAAGATGCCAGTTCCACGTCTGATGCCCATTCCACCTGACTCTTAAAATCATTCCATTATTAAGCAACGCCATAATTTGAGTCGAGTAGTAACTCACTAAAACGAGATTTGTCTCTGAGTAATGCTGAGAACAAAATGTTGGTATCAACTATAACTGGTTGGTTTTGTCCAATCACAATTTACTACTTATCAAGTTTAGATTTCACCTTAGACCAAACCGTAGAGTCAATCTCATTAGCTAATTCAGCCGCCACCTCTTCTGTAAGTTGACTGCGCTGGCTGATTGACTTGAGTTCAAGATAGTTGAGGAGTTGGGTCAGTTGCTGATAATCAATTGCTGTCTTATCAATCTTGATGATGATCGTTTGGTCATCAACACTAAGATTGTAATAAGGATTGTTAGACATAAGTTATAATCCAATACAGTAGTATTGTAGTATATTCCATATAAGTAAGCATTAAGCTATCAGCTATCAGCTATCAGCTTATGCGCTAATTGAGGTACTTTGCGAACAGCTTTTGAATAAGCGATGCAGCAAGGGAACAGGTAAGCAAAAGTTTAATCTGAGTTACGTTACATCCATTAAGCCTGTGCCACAAAGCATCTCAAGTAGCGTGGCCTTTGGCCAAGGCCAAGGGTTTTCCCCAGACTTTCAATTTTATTTTAAGCTGAATGCTGATAGCTGATAGCTGAATGCTTACGCCGATTCAAACCGCTAAGAATTGCTGAATCACATCCTGGCTCAGTTCACTAGTCGCCCCTGATGCCACAATTCCACCCTTCTGCATGGCATAGTAGCGGTCAGCTTGTCGGACAAAATGTAGATGCTGCTCCACTAAGAGCACGGAAATCCCAGTGGTTTTAATAATCCGCCGCACAGCTGCTTCAATTTCTAAAATAATCGACGGTTGAATCCCTTCCGTGGGCTCGTCTAACACTAATAACTGAGGACGTCCCATTAATGCCCGTGCGATCGCTAATTGTTGCTGTTGTCCACCACTCAAGTCACCACCCATCCGGGACAACATTGATTTTAAGACCGGAAACAGCTCAAAGATAGTGTCTAGGATATCGTCTTCAGCCTTTCTACCCCCTCGACGTGCTTCTAAACCCAGCAACAAATTCTCTTTCACCGTTACCCTAGGGATAATCTCCCGCCCTTGGGGCACATAGCCAATCCCTAATCTGGCTCGTCTATCCGTCGATAGTTTAGTCAGCGGTTGACCAGCAAAGGTAATGGTGCCAGTGCGGGGTTTCAGTAATCCCATAATCGTTTTGAGTAGAGTAGTTTTGCCCACACCATTCCGTCCAATCAGGCAAACCATTTGTCCTGCTGGTACATTCAAATCTACATTTCTGAGAATGTGGCTTTCACCGTAGTAGACATTTAAATTGGAAATTTGCAGCATAAGAGTTTTTTAGAAGTTAGAAGTTAGAATTTAGAATTTAGAATTTAGAATTTAGAATTTAGAATTTAGAATTTAGAATTTAGAATTTAGAATTTAGAATTTAGAATCGGAAATCGGGAATCGGGAATCGGGAATCGGGAATCGCAAAAATCCCGATATAGTAGATTAACTCTTGCCTATTGCCTATTGCCTATTGCCTATTGCCTCTTGCCTCTTGCTTCTTGCCTCTTGCCTTCCCCTCCTGGGAGGGGTTAGGGGTGGGTTCCTCTTGCCTATTGCCTATTGCCTCTTGCCTATTGCCTCTTGCCTTCCCCTCCTGGGAGGGGTTAGGGGTGGGTTCCTCTTGCCTATTGCCTCTTGCCTATTACCTATTGCCTTAAATGCTATAACACTTTACCCTTTACTCTTCTCCTACTTCTGCTTCCAAGCTTTTTACCACTTCTGCTGGCAGATCCAACAGCTTCACCAAGTTTTGGTAAGCCGCTGCTTCAGCATCGTTAATCTTTGGTTCGCTAGGTGTACGGGAACTTGATTTAATCACTTCATAAGCCAGCTTCACGATTAGTTTTCGTTCTTCAATAGTTTCTATTTCAGTAGTCAACTCTTCGATGGAAACATTAAGTGCTAAATAATTCTGTAACTCTTGTTGCAATTGTTGCTTTTGTTCTGCATCTGTAGCAAACACTTCGCTAAAGCGAGATATCATCACATCAATTTCTTCTGGTGCCAGATTACCATCAGACCAAGCCATAGCAGACACAATCCGTAGCATTTTCATTTGCTCCGCTGTAATCGATGGCTTTTGTCCTAAATACACTTCAATCACGCGGGGGTCATTTTGGACTTGATCCATTGTGCCTTCACACAACACTGACCCCTGATGTAATACGGTTACTTGACTAGCAATCTGGCGCACAAATTCCATATCGTGTTCAATCACAATAATGGAATGACTCTTGGCTAGAGCTAACAGCAAATCTCCGACATTTTCTGTCTCTTCATCCGTTAAACCAGCCACCGGTTCATCTACTAGTAATAAATCCGGAGACTGAGCCACTAACATCCCAATTTCTAACCGCTGTTTTTCTCCATGGGAGAGTAACTCCGCCAGTAAATTCGCTTTTTCCACTAAACCAATGGTGTGCAGCAAACCTGCTACTGTCCGTTTTTCCCCGGGTAATGTACGTCCAAACAGGGTGGAAAACACATTCTTATCACGATTGCAGGCTAAATCTAAGTTTTCTCGAACCGTTAGATTTAGGTAGACTCGTGGTGTCTGAAATTTTCGACCAATGCCGAAGCGAGAGATTTGGTGTTCAGATAAGCCTCGCAAATCCTCTCCCTTAAACAACACCCGTCCCTCCGTTGGCTGTACTTTCCCAGTCACTACATCCAGAAACGTAGTTTTCCCAGCACCATTAGGACCAATCATCACTCGCAATTCCCCAGCATCCATACTAAAGTTAAACTGGTTAATTGCTTTGAAGCCATCAAAACTTACCGTTAGGTTATCAATTTCAAGAATTTTTGAGTTCATTTGTAGTTTGCTAATGGTTAATGACTTTAGAAGTTGTAAGCTATCAGCTATCAGCTATCAGCTATCAGCTATCAGCTATCAGCATATGCTTAGATGGGCTTTTCCCCAGACTTTCAATATCTCATGAATCTCGTATAAAATTCTCTCGTTTGCGTATCGGCGCACGCTACGCTGGGTTTATTTTAAGCTGTTCGCGTAGCGTGAGCTTTTAGCTCACGGCTGACAGCTGACAGCTGACGGCTGAATGCTCCCTGCTCCCTACTCCCTTGCTGTAATAACCATGCAATGGAAATCAAGACCAGCTTAATGACCAATCTCTTCTTTTTCCCGTTGGACTAGTGGGTCTTTTTCTAGGCTGGGATAAGTTGTTATCACTGGTTTTTCGGTACCAAAAAGCGATCGCATTTGTTCAATTCCCTCGTCTCGCAACCAGCCGACAATACCATTAGGCAGTACTGTCACTACAATTAGGAACAGCGCGCCCTGGAAAAATAGCCAAACTTCGGGAAATTGCTCACTCAACAAGGTTTGACCTAGTCGGACTAATAAAGTACCCAGAATTGCTCCGACTAGAGTTCCTCGTCCTCCCACAGCCACCCAAATCACCATCTCAATGGAAAACGCTACTTCCATATAGCTGGGGGTAACAATCCCTGATTGTACCGTATAAAGGGCTCCAGCCACTCCAGCGATTCCCCCAGAAACCGCAAATACCAGGACTTTGAATCCGGTAGGATCGTAGCCAGAGAAACGCACCCGATTCTCATCATCCCGTATGGCAATTAACAACCGACCAAAACGTCCACTGGTTAACCAACGGCACAATAAGTAGATCAGAACCACACACAGGATACTAATTTCGTAGAAAGCTAACTGAGCTTGTTTGGAACTTACTAACATCCCAAACAGGGTTTCTGTATCAGTTTTTAACCCATTAGTACCATTAATTAGCTTTTGCTGTCCATTGAAAAAATTGAATAAAACCAGCAGTGCGGCTTGGGTTAAAATCGAGAAATAAACCCCTTTAATCCGGTTACGAAATACCAGATAACCCAGCAATCCAGCCACGATACTGGGAATTAAAACAATAGCAATTAGGGTAAAAGGAAAGGAATAAAATGGTTGCCAGAAGAATGGCAGTTCCTTTACACCATAGAGGGTAAAGAATTCCGGTATTTCTCCTTCTGGTAATTGCAGTTTGAGGTGCATAGCAAAGGCATAGCCCCCCAACGCAAAAAATATACCATGTCCTAGACTCAGCAGTCCGGTATACCCCCAAATCAGGTCAATCCCAATCGCGACAATAGATAATGACAAAAAACGCCCCAACAGCTTGAGGCGAAAATCCGGCAAAATCACTGGCATTAATAACCCGAAAACTAGAGCAATTCCTACGATTGCTACTATTTCTATAATTAACTTTCGTCGCCGCTGCTTTTTAATGGCTTGTGTTCTAGATACATAGGTCATAATTTCTGAAAATAGCAACTATAGCATTTATCAATTTGGTGAGGTACTTTAGCAAAGGGAGTAGGGAACAGGGAATCGGGAGTAGGGAATCGGGAGTAGGGAATCGGGAGTAGGGAATCGGGAATAGGGAATCGGGGGAATAAAATTGACTGTACCTCATAAATGTTGAAAACGCTATAATTCCGCCGTGCGTCCTTTTTGTGGGAATATTCCTGAAGGTCTCACTTGTAAAAAAGTAATAATTAAAGCGAAGACCATAACTTTTGCCATACTGGTGGTCGCAAAGAAGGTAAAGAAGTCCGTTACCGGTTTAAGAAACTCTACTGGCATCAACATAAAGGCTATGCTTCCCGAACCAATAATATAGGTAAGTGTACCAATTGCTAGGGCGGCTATTATGCTTCCGAATAAGTTTCCGACACCGCCAACCACCACCACCATAAAGGTATCGACGATATAATTTTGACCAGTATTGGGACCGACAGAACCTAGTAATGTAATCGCACAACCTGCTACACCAGCTAAACCAGAACCTAGGGCAAATGTTAACGCATCTACCTTTTGTGTAGGGATACCTAAGCAAGCACTCATACTGCGATTTTGGGTAACAGCTCTAATTCGTAATCCCCAACTGGAGCGATTTAAGAACCAGTAGGTACCCAATAGACAAATAATCGTCAAAATAATGATAAAGATCCGGGCATAGGGCAATTGGAAGTTACCAATCGGAAATCCCCCTTGAAGCCATGCCGGTGCAGTCACGTCTACATTTCTGGCACTAAACCAAGGTCGAGTAATTCCCCGTTGACCCGTTTGTCCTAACAACACCCCAGTTACGATCGCAATTCCTAGAGATAAGAATACCATCAAAGCCATCGTCCAATTGCGAATTCTCTGCCAATCTAAACGACGGCTGAGAACCCACCTTGACCCAAAAAACAGCAGGCAAAATACCGCAATTCCAATCACCAATACCCAATTTACACTGCGGACAAACTGCCGCAATATCAAACTTACCCCCCAAGTAGCGAGAAGGGTTTCCAAGGGTCGCCCATATAGATAACGAATGACCCCCCTCTCCAATACCAGTCCTACCAACGCTGCCACCAGAAAAGCCATGGGCAGGGCAAATAAGATGTAGACATTAAACAACGAATCGCCAAAAAAGGCTTTAAAGGTATTTTGGACAACATACGTTGTATAAGCGCCCAACATCATTAACTCGCCATGAGCAAGATTAATCACGCCCATCAGTCCAAAGACAACAGCTAGTCCTAGGGCAGCGATCAGTAGCACGGAGCCAATACTAATCCCGTTAAAAATTCCTTCTAAAAGTGGCAGCACAATTGAATTAAATATGAATTATGAAGGATGAATTATGAAGGATGAATTATGAAGGATGAATTATGAAGGATGAATTATGAATGGTGAAAACTACTTGATTTTTATGTTTTTGAAGTTTATAGTAAGCACTCAATACTCAACTAACAAAACTCAATTTTAAATGCCTTAAGGCGCGCTTTCCAATGGCCGGGGAACCCGGCCTTGGGTCGCGCCTGTAGTTTACTTCATAGGTCATAATTCATCCTTGATCACTTATGCTTTCTCCTTTTTGTACTTCCCTCCCTTATTGGGATCGCTCCAGTCACACCCATACCCTTTCGTTTCTGCTACATATTGATTCCAGGGGATGGGAGGAACGGGTTTAGGTGTGGATGAGACAATTTTGAACTGACCATCGGCTTGGATTTCACCAATGCGCACTGTCTTAGAAATGTGATGATTTGGATACATCTCTACTGCTCCTTCTGGTGCGCCAAATTTTTGACCGATAGCAGCTTTGCGCACAGGCTCTAGGTCAGTAGTTCCAGCTTGCTCTACCGCCTGCTTCCATAGGTAAACCATAATGTAAGCCGCTTCCATGGGGTCGTTGGTTACCCGGTCTTCGCCATACTCGGCTTTGAAGGCTTCCACAAACTGCTTATTGTCGAGGCTATCAACAGATTGGAAGTAGTTCCAGGCGGCGTAGTGACCAATTAGAAATTCTGGACCAATCTGCCGGACTTCCTCTTCTGCAATACTCACCGACATCGTGGGATATTTGTCTGGAGTGAGTCCAGCACCTTTGAGTTGTTTGAAGAAGGCGACGTTACTATCCCCGTTGAGACTGTTGAAGATTACGCCACCATTTGGTAGTGCAGCTTTAATCTTAGAAATGATCGGGGTAACTTCTGTATTACCAAGGGGAAGGTAATCCTCGCCCACGGTCTCTCCACCCAGGGCTTTGAGTTGCTCCTTAATAATCGTGTTAGCGGTACGAGGGAAAACATAGTCCGAGCCCACTAAGAAAAACTTTTTGCCCTTGTTTTTCAGCAACCAATCTACCGCTGGCTCAATCTGCTGATTTGGTGCAGCACCTGTGTAGAAAATATTCTTGGAACACTCCTGCCCTTCGTACTGCACAGGATACCAAAGCATATGGTCTTTGGATTCAAACACTGGTAGCACAGCCTTACGGCTAGCCGATGTCCAGCAACCAAAAATAGTAACAACTTGATCCTTATCAATCAGTTTGGCAGCTTTCTCAGCAAAGGTTGGCCAGTCAGACGCACCATCCTCAACAATAGGCACAATTTTCTTGCCTAATACCCCCCCGGCTTCATTAATCTCCTTGATGGCAAGCTTTTCAGCTTCCACCACAGTGGTCTCACTAATTGCCATAGTACCGGTCAGGGAGTGGAGAATACCCACTTTGATCGTGTCTTCACCACTAGCATCTGAACTCTCGGTGGCTGTGGAGCAAGCCTTCAACAGAAGACTAGTTCCCAATGCCGCTGAGCTATAAAGCAGAAATTTACGTCGTCCTAATCCACTTACCATACTTTCGTACAATCCTCTACCAAATTTAGGCGTAGCCTCATTGAAAAAATTGCGAAGCTAGGGTGTGATATTAGACCTAGGATTGCAAGTAAACTGTTAATTAGGATACAAAAAAGCTAAACTTTCGATCAGTTCATGAAAAATTGACATTTTTTAACATTTTTTAACATTTTTTTGAATCAGATCTACCCATGCTGAGCACTATCTATTCACATTCTGTTAATGAACTCTTTACAGCCTGGATAAGCAAAACCTCCTTTACAAAAGCAAGAGAGAGCAGGCGAAGCCAGGACCGGTTACTATGGTTCAATAACCTCGAAAAAAGCCTATTTTTGCCTAAAAATATAATATTGCCGCCATTAGGCATCATCTATTCAAGCTTTATTGCTCAACTTCTAAACTTACGGTTGTCTTGTAACCTATTGTCTTGTAACTCAGTGTACAGATTGACCATAAGGTTGATGTATTAATAAACACTAACGACTCATGCGCTAACATTTGGCGAGATTTAAGCTTTGTCAGGGGAGGATTTCCAAGGATGTCACACTGGATGTCACCCGAACTCAGGGGCATCCAGAATCAACTGGATCAATCAATTCCTAGCCAGTGCGAGCATTCGGCAGAAAGTTTTTGTTGGCTATGCACTCTCCATTGGTTTGGCCATTTTGGGAACAACGACTGGATTAGGGATTGGCCAGCATTACCAAAAGTCAGCACTAGCTGAACTCACTCGTGCCCAAAAACAAGAACATCTGCTGAAGAATTTACAAATCGCGATTTTAGACCTACGTTCCTATCCCTACTTAGGTGCGCTTTCCGTGATGGCGAAGTCGCAATGGCTCATTTATTTCTACTCACTCTGTACCTTTAGAGCCCGCNTTGCGGACGAAAGGACTTGAACCTTCACGTCTTGCGACACTAGAACCTAAATCTAGCGCGTCTACCAATTCCGCCACGTCCGCTTACCTTGCGATTTATATCATAGCATAAATTATAGCTTTTATTGCAACTGCTGGGGAAAATTTTCCCAAATCCCGGTTAAAAACCCCCTTTATCATCTACACCTCAACTTTCACCCCGCCCCGGAAGGCAACATACCCTTCAATTGGTTTCGCCTTCTCCTTGGTACTGGGGTAATACCAGGCTGCATCCTTATTTTCTTTACCATTCACAACTATGGTATAATAGTTAGCTTGACCTTTCCAAGAACAGGTTGTGTGGGTACTACTTTCCTTGAACAATTTCGCGACGCATTCCCCCACCTAGTTCAGGTGGGGGTTAAGGAGCGCTAGGATATTTGACTTCTTCCCCAACGCTCTATAAACTCTCCAACACTAGTACCTGATTCCTTTGCAGACACTTGCAACCATTTCCACACAGTATCGGTAAGCATGATAGTATGTGGTTTTTTTAGCTCGTCGTAATGGACGGGAACACCTCTGATCCTTTTCTTATTTTCCTTGTCTGTATTTGACATTCCTAGAATACACGTATATACTAAGGATATAGTAGCAAAGGAACTGATTAAAACGACAACCAAGGTAATTCGCACAGATAAATGGACTCTTAACCCGACGACTGAGCAGCGCGTACTGCTAAGTGAAACGGTAAGAGTCTATCGTCGTGCTTGCCGGTACTTGGTTGGAATAATTTACACTCATTGGGGCGAATTGGGGAATCTAACAGCAGATCACTTAACTCCAGCTGTCGAACGGTTAATGCACGAAACTGCTAAACGACCCAACATAAAGTATCCCCAATTCAATAAAACTTTTTACAAGTTTCCTAGTTATTACCGTAGAGCCGCTATAGCCTTTGCGGCTGGACAGGTTAGTAGTTTCGTCACCAGATATGGAGAATGGCAATCTGGGAATCGAAAAAGGAAGGACAGTAACCCACCAAAGCTAAATGCTGACACTGGGTGCTATCCTGCCTTGTATAAAGGACAATGCTATAAATTACATGGTTTCGACCAAGTAGAACTCAAAGTTTTTGATGGCAAAAACTGGGTCTGGACTATAGTTCAGATCACCGGATTGAGAGAAAGGCATCAGGTAGCTACAAATAAAATGATGTCACCTTCGTTGATCATCAAGGATAGGTACTGTCATCTCTCTGTTCCTTTTGCCTGTAAGCCAGAAAAACGAAACCCAGAAACTAATGTAACGGCGGTAGACTTGGGTCTAAACACTACGGCTACCGTAGCAGTCGTAACTCATGACGGCACTGTAATTCATCGTGATTTCATTCACCTTGGAAGAGACATAGACCGCAGAGACAAGCGACTAAAGTCCGTATCCAAAAGAGCCTCAAAAACGATGGGTAGAGGAGGGAAACTACACAAAGGGTTTTGCTCTAACACTTATCAAAAGTGCAAAAGAATCAACAATCAAATTAGCCATATTGTTTCTAAGCGCATTGTAGGGATTGCGGAGAAATTTAATTCTGAAGCAATTGTCTTTGAGAATCTTAAAGGCTGGAAACCAAAAGGTGGACGAAAGCGATCTAATCTAAAGCAACGATTCCACGGATGGCTTAAAGCAAAAATCCGCGATTTTACGGAGACAAAATGGGCTGAGTTAGGCGGAAAAGTAATAGATGTTGTTGCGGCCTATACTTCAAAATTAGCTTTTGATGGCTCTGGTACGGTAAAACGAAATAAAAAAAACTACTCTCTGGCCACATTCCCTTCAGGTAAGCAGTTTAATGCAGACTTAAATGGGGCTTACAATATCGGGGCCAGAGGCGTGCTTAAACTCACTCGCAGAAATGACAGTGAGGGTCGCTCCAGTAAAAAACCTGGACGACCGCCTAGAAGCTGGGCTTGCCTATGTGACTTGTGGACTAGTGGTAGTTCCAAATTAGCATAGGACACCCCCACCTCGGTGATAACCAGGTGGGGTGAGCTTCATATACTGCTTGTTGATGGAGTCGCGGGGAAAGTATTGATTGCCTTCCACCACCACACATTCGTCGCTCTCGGCTAGTAACGCTCCGTTCCAGATTGCTTTTGGCATGGTTTACTTACTTGTGGTTGACCTACTTAATTGAATACTATTTCTAAGTTGACTAGGTCAACAGCATTGAAGTGCAAATGGTGTTTCTTGACCGTTGACCCTAAACTGTGACCTTCAAAAGCATTGAGAACTGCTATAGTAAGCATTCAGCCGTGAGCCATTCGCGTAGCGTGGCCATAGGTCAAGGCTCACGCTACTTGAGGTGCTGTCAGCCGTCAGCTTATTTTATTCAAAAGCTGTTCGCACCTTAAGTAGCGTCGTCAAAGCCCAAAGCTTACCTCTTTTATTCAAAAGCACCTCAAGTAGGGTGCGCATCAGCTGATCGCTGATCGCTGATCGCTGATCGCTGATCGCTGATCGCTGATCGCTGAACACTGACCTGCCATAGATGATAATCGCAATTGAAGGCTAGAATCCAGTCAGGAATAGTTGCCAATCCACCTCAGCCAAATCCATAGTTTGGTTAATTGCTCGCATCCTATTCCGAGGAGCCCACTAGTAAACTATTATAACTGGAGACCGCAAGTCAATATGTCTTTCACTGCTAGTGTCATTTCAGCAAAAGAATGGGGAGCTAAACCCCCAAAAAAATGGCCAGATACTACTAGACCACGATATATTATTATTCACCATACTGCTACTCCCAATGCCCCGAATGATCTATCCAAAGGAACCTTATGGGGCTCCAGAAGTTTGGCTAGGAGTATTCAAAAATCCCACATGGACGGCTTTGGCTGGGATGACTCAGGTCACAACTTTTTGAATACCACGGGTGGATATTTACTCGAAGGTAGACAGGGTTCCTTATCAGCGATTAAAAAAGGACGTTCTGTCAGCTCTGCTCATGCTGGTAGTACCCTAGGTAACCAGTCACCGGGAATTGAAAATGAAGGCACCTTTATCAGCTACCGGATGAATGCCAAACAATGGAAAAGTTTGGTAGATTTATGTGTTTCGATTTGCAAAACTACCAAGATTAGCCCAGATAATATTAAAGGACATCGAGACTTTTCACCAACCCAATGTCCTGGGGATTGGTTATACAGTCAATTGCCTCGGTTGCGCCGAGAAGTTCGTCAGCGCCTTGGCTCCTCAGTTGAAGACTATCTCAGAGAAGGAGACACTGGTCTGAAAGTCAAAGAGCTACAGCAATCCCTCCAAACTCAAGGGTTTAGTCCCGGTCCAGTTGATGGCATTTTTGGTCCTGCTACCACCAAAGCAGTGATTTCCTTTCAGAAGTTTGAGGGACTCAATCCCAATGGATTAGTGGGATCAAAGACCTGGGACGCACTGAAAAGTTCTTCTAAACCATCAGAGAAATCTCCTTCTGAACCAGGTAACAAGAAGCGCCAGCCTGTGGTTATCGTGAACACCTACAAGTATTATCGTGGCTTACCTCACCAAAAACAAGCGATTGAGTGGCTACAAAAACAACTACCAAAAGAAGTCTTGGAAGAGTTTTCAGAAAGATGGCGTAGTGATAAACCCTCATCTGGCTATCTTCCTTTAATTGAAGGAGCAGTTGGCTCAGAAGTAGAGGAACTACAGCAGCGGCTCCAAACCCAAGGATTTTATGCTGGTGCAACGGATGGGGATTTTGGCTCTCGGACAAAAGCTGCGGTGATTGCTTATCAGAAAGCGAAAGGATTATATGCTGATGGGATTGTGGGTTCTATAACTTGGTCTACTTTGAATCTTGACTAATGGGAATCGGTAATTTTGAATTGGTAATTGCTAGTTTACGATGACCCATTAATCATTAATCTATACAAGTTATTTTTTTTAGAAAGGAGGCTAACAAAGTATTTTGTTAGCCTCCTTTATCTAGGGATAAAACCAGTTAAATTTAAGCTATTTTTTTTATGCCTATAGACATAATTAAACGTAACTATGTTACTGGTTACGTTTATTAACGTTGATAAAACTCTTTATGTGAACCGTTTACCCTTGTCTAATATAGCACTACGCATTAAAGTTAGAATATTGATACAAGCAGCAAAAGCTGTTGTAGTCAACTTTTTCCTCTTGCCTCTTGTCTCTTGCCTTGCGCGTAGCGCTATACCTGATCTTAACAGTCAAGTTTAATTGTATATAACTACTTGAATCGAATATTTCTGATCTTATCGATCTATTCGGAAAACAGGTTGGTACTGTCGCAGACACGACCTCTGCCAGATATATGAATCAACAGCCAGTCAAGCTAATTGAATTTGACCAGGTGGAAGATGCATACAAAGCTCTCAAAGCGGGGCAAGTGCAGGCTTGAGTTTATGATTCACCAAGGTTACTTTACCAAACGTCACAAAACCGAGAATACCAGATTGTGGGTGAGTTGTTTGCTGAACAAGACTACGGCATAGTTTTGCCTCAAGGTAGTCATTATCGTGAGCCAATCAACCGAATTATTTTGCAATTACAGGAAGACGGAGAACTCACCAACCTAGAGCAAAAGTGGTTTCCTTCTAACCAGTAAGATTAGGTATGCTTAATCACGTACAATAGGGTCGATTGCATGCATAGTAATTGGTAATTGGCCATTGGTAATTGGTAATTGGTAAAGTGACACAAGAGATACAGCTTCAAATTGAAACAATTGATGAAAAATCCCTGCACCTAAGGACAGTCAAGGCTTTGGGACGAGCACACGCAACCACTCTTGGTCATTTTCCTGAAGGAGCTTTTGATCAACACGCACTCAGTCGTCAAATACTTGTGGCTCTTACTCCTGAAAAAAAGTGTACCGGTTATTTGTTATACCGGAAGGTGCGTAGACATAATATCATCGTTCTTGTTCATCTATGCATCGAGCCATCATGGCGTGGTAACGGTATTGCTAGAAAGCTAGTTAATTATCTAAGTCAGAATACTCAGGACTTTTACGGCATTAAACTCAAATGCCGTCGTGATTATGGATTAGAGAGAATGTGGTCTCACTTAGACTTTGTTCCTTTGGCTGAAAAACCCGGAAGGAGCAAGGATGGAAAACTACTTACCGTTTGGTGGCGCGATCACGACCATCCTACCCTATTTTCTACGGTTGCTACCCAAAAACTTGAGTCTAAATTATGTGCAGTCATTGATACCAGCGTGTTTTTTGACTTGCAAGGAGATGAAGCTAGGTCAAAGGCCGAATCCGACTCTCTACTAGCTGATTGGTTACAGCCTGATTTGGAGTTATGTATAACTAATGAAATATTTAAGGTCATCAATACTATTGATGATACTAAACAAAGGAATAGTAAACGCCAGTTAGCCGATACCTTTACTCAACTCCCCTACAATCAGAAAGACTTTGAAACAGCTTGTCGGTCTCTAACCAAGGTTTTGTTATCAACTCAGGTAACTATCAATGAATCTCAACAGCGTCAGTTAGCTATAGCCATAGCTTCAGATGCACCATTTTTTTTGACTCGTAATTCGCAAATACTAGCGTTCGCAGATGCTATCAATGAAGAATTTAACTTATCAATCCTTAGTCCTACTAGTTTAATTGTTAAGCTAGATTACCTTCACGAATATATTAACTATCAGCCTGTACGCTTAGCAGGCACAGGTATCACTAGACAAGTTGTTCATAAATTAGATCAGGTACCTTTCTTGAGTCAAAGGTTTTTGATTGCTGCTAAGGGAGAAAAACTTAGTGATTTTCAAGGAAGACTGGGCTATATTATTGCTAATCCCGATAAATTTAATTGTTATATTATTCTGCAGTCAAAAAATACTCCCAAAAACAATACTCCCCTAGCTTTAATTGCGTATCATACCGATAAAACTCATGAGTTAAAGGTGCCAATTTTTCGGGTTAGATCAGGTCATCTTGAAGAAACAATAGCGCGTTACTTAATTTTTTGGTTTATATCCCTGTCAGTAAGTAAAAATATGCCATTTACACGAATTACTGAACCTTATTTGAATCAAACTATTCTTAGCGCTATTCAAGATGATGCTTTTTTTAAAGTTAAGGATGGTTATTTAAATGCCAATCTTGCGGTTGCGGTTACGGCGACAGAATTATCCGACTATCTCACTAATTTAGCTAATCTAAGTCCGGATTATAATTTTTGTCTAAAAATTGCTGAAACCCTCAAAACTGATAATTTAACCAAAGCGGTAAAAACAACTATAGACGTTGAACGCATACTGTGGCCAGCAAAAATTATTGATGCTGACCTTCCTACTATAATCATTCCTATTCAAGCAGAATGGGCAAAGGAATTATTCGATGAAGACTTAGCTAACCAGCTCCTATTGAGATCGAAAACTGATCTGGCGCTAAAACGTGAACTTGTCTATTATCGAAGCCATAGAAGTAATGGTGGCTTAAAACCAGGGGTTGTTGGTAGAATTCTTTGGTATGTAAGCTATAATAAAAACTATTGTGGCACAGGACAGGTAAGAGCTTGCTCTAGACTTGATGAAGTAGTCGTCAACAAACCTAAAAATCTCCATCAACAGTTTCGCAGATTGGGTGTATATGAATTAGAAGATTTAATGAAGCTTACCAAAAATGATCCTAATAAAAAGCTGATGGCCCTTCGATTTAGTAATACTGAACTGTTTAAAAATCCTATAAATTTGGCTGAAATTAAAGAAATACTTGGTAAGCGTGTAACAGTTCAATCACCGTTGCGGATTGATCAGGAACAATTTACAATGATATATAGAGAAGGCACCCAAAATAAGTAGTGTTAACAATGCCCAATGTGTTGTTATTATCAATTCGTCCTAAATATGCTAGTCAATTATTCAATGGAACCAAAAAAATTGAACTTCGTCGGGTGCGTCCTCGATTAGAAGCAGGGGATATTGTTGTGGTTTATGTCTCCGCTCCAGATAAGGTTTTATCGGGTTTTTTTGAAGTGGAAGACGTTATTCAAGACCGCCCGGATAACCTTTGGTATAAAGTAAAAGACAATGCTGGGATAGAAAAAAAAGATTTTAATGAGTATTATGAGGAAGCCGCCGTCGGTTATGGGATCTGCTTAAAACTCATAGAACATTTTGAGCCACCAGTAACCTTACAAGATTTGAGAGCAAAATGGGCTAACTTTAGACCTCCACAATCTTATCATTACTTAACGACTAGGGAATTTGAGTATCTTAAGTCTATTGTAGAGGATAAAATGGAAATTAGGTCAGAGCATTATATCAATTAGCTAAATCTTTGCTAAGAATAGATTTGGGAATGGGTCATGGAGAATCGATAATGGATAATAGCAATGCAATAACCCATGAATGATAATCAATGACTAACTAACTAACAGTCTAGAATTTATCAAACATGTTATAAAAAAAATTAGGTGGATAGTATGGTAGGGGATAAGAAAGCTGAATTGGTCAGTCTATTTGAGGAATTTATCAGTTCATATCCCTACACACCGGTTGGGTTAAGTCACATGGCAACCTACAAGGATCAGCGTCGCCTTTGGTGTCGGAATTTTGAAGCAATCTCTGCTATAGTGGACTCTGGAGAAGCTATAACAGAACCGATACTGTTTCACCTATTCCCTGATAGAGAATTGGCGATTACGTTGAATAGTCAATATGGTGAGGGTGATGATTCATGGATACTAACTATTCCTAGAAAACGTGATAATTATTTAGAATTACGATTGCCATTAAAACTGAAATATCAGCATAAATGGATACAAAGGTTAGTAGAGCAGATTGGTTACGACATCCTTGAATTTGTTGGTTGCTGCACTAAGCATCCTAATCAGTTATCAGCAGCTTGTGATCAGTTTTCTACAGGGGAATACTCCAAAGGTTTTCCGACGGAAATGCTGACGAATCTCCTCAATGGGCTGCAACCAGATAGGTTTCTGTTAATCAATGATAATTCTCGACAGGTTATCAATTATTTTGTTAATACATCCTACGGAAAGAGACTGACAGATTATCCAGCAGCAAATACTACAGGATTGAAGCTGATTAAAGCATTAGATCACACTATGCATCAACCGGGTGTTCCAGTGCTCAGGGATAATGATTTATTCGATATGTTTTGCTACTGGTTGGTTGCGGTTAAAGGGTATAATTTTTCGGGTAAAGAGGAGGTTATCGAATTTACCTCTGATGCTTCAAGGAGGGCGTTACTAGAGGACTATACGGTAAGCGAATGTGCTAAAGATACTGGTTTTGATATAGCAGAGTTAGAGGCATGGATACGTGCTATTGAACGCAAAGGACAAGGAATTTTTTACGGCCCACCAGGTACAGGTAAAACCTATAGTGCTCAAAAAATTGCTAACCATTTAATCAGTGGAAGTGATGGATTCACAGAACTTGTCCAATTCCATCCTGCCTATTCCTATGAAGACTTTATTCAAGGTATTCGTCCACAAAGTCAAAATGGGGAATTGAGATATCCTTTAGTTCCAGGCAGATTTCTAGAATTCTGTAATAAAGCTGAGTCTCGGCAAGGAATTTGTGTTCTAATCATCGATGAAATTAATCGTGCTAACCTCGCTAGTGTGTTTGGAGAATTATTGTATCTACTAGAGTACCGGGAGCAAAAAATTCCCTTAGCTGGCAGTAATCAACTATTCAGTATCCCGAAAAATGTTCGGATCATCGGCACTATGAATACGGCGGATCGTTCTATTGCTCTAGTCGATCAGGCATTTCGCCGTCGCTTTGCATTTATTCGGCTCTATCCCAACTATGAAATCCTGAGACGATATCACGAAACAACGGATTTTCCAGTTAATGGATTGATTAAGGTTATCGAACAAATAAATAATGCGATCGCAGATCCTAACTACTCCCTGGGAATCTCCTTCTTTCTACTAGAAACAATAGCTGAGGAAATTGAAGATATCTGGCGAAGGGAGATTGAGCCATATCTAGAAGAATACTTTTTCGATCAACGGGATAAACTAGACCAATTTCGCTGGGACACTATTAAATTAAAAATTAAAAATTAAAAATATAGCGTTTCAAATACTTATGAAGTAAATTCAATGTTCTTACCCCTACTCCCTACTCCCTACTCCCTATTCCCTATTCCCTGTTCCCTGGGCGTAGCCCTATAAAAAATGAAAATAATCAAACTAACGGAGTATCAGCCAGATAAGATTCCACGCTACCAGATTCCAGAATCGATAATCCATGAATTGCAGCAAAAATACAGCAATCAGGTAACAGTAAATCTTGAATACTCCAAAACCGGGGATTACTGGCAACTAACCTCTCAAGGATGGGTAGGTTATATTCCCCTAACCAATGAACTGAGCATCCAACTCCAGCCGAAAGTCCCTCTAAACAATCTTTTCGGAATGCTTGACTATGCCTATAATCTTAGAAGCTTTCACATTCTAGAGGGGTTGATTGATTGTAAATCTCTAGAAGAATTTTACGATTACCTGGTCAGTATCCTCATTAATGGCATACGCGATCGCATTCGCCAAGGACTCTACCGTACCTACATCCCCACAACTGGTCAACTAGCATACCTTCGGGGGCGTTTGGATGTACAGCAAACTATCCAGAAGCCATGGGATATCAAACTTAACTGCCATTACGACGAACACACTAGTGACATCGAAGATAATCAGATTATCGCTTGGACACTCCACTGTATCTGTCGCACTGGTTTATATAGCGCTAAAGTAAGTCCAATGTTGCGGCAAGCCTATCATGCCCTACAAAACCTTGTCACCCTACAACCTTATAGCGCTAGGGATTGTATCGGACGAAACTATAATCGGCTCAATCAGAATTACCAAAGGTTACATGCTCTTTGCCGCTTTTTTCTCGAACACAGCGGACCAAGTCATAAAACAGGTAGTAATACCATGTTGCCCTTTCTAGTTAACATGGCAAAACTCTATGAACGCTTTGTTGCTGAATGGATAAAATCCCACTTACCTAGTGGCTTTGGCGTTAAGATACTCGAAAAAGTAAACATCGACAAGACATTATATTTTTACATTGATATAGTACTCTACGAGGTGGCAAATGAGAAAACATGCTGCATTCTCGATACTAAGTATAAAATCCCTATTAGTCCATCTCGTGATGACTTTAACCAAGTAGTAATCTATGCTATTACACAAGATTGTCAAGAGGCAGTTTTAGTATATCCAGCTCCTTTAACTCAGCCCCTTGATGTTAAAATTAGTGATATTCGAGTCCGCAGCTTGACGTTTTCTCTTGATGGGAATTTGGAAGAAGCTGGTGAACTATTCCTAAAGAAATTAACAGGATTTACCCAGAAATAGGAAACAAACCCTACAGGTAGAGTGACTAATGATTAAACAGACTTGATATCATTCATCATTGGCCAATTCCTCAACCCCCTGATGAATCACGACTGGTGTTCCCACAGATGCCCAATCAAATAACCACTCAGCATGATCCACAGCTACATTGACACAGCCATGACTTACTGGAGTACCAAACTTACGATGCCAGTATGCCCCATGGATAGCATAGCCCCGGTGGTAATACATCGAATAAGGTACATTAGCCAGATCGTAATCTGCACCACGCATTCTGTCCTTGCGACGCTTGGATTGAATAGTGAATGTACCAGGATGGGTAGGTGTTGAATCTTTACCAGTGGAGACAATGATTGCATAAACCGGTTGTCTACCTTCCCAAGCAATCAGCCTTTGATTGGTTAAGTCTATCTCAATCCAGCGTTCTTCTGAATCTTGTAGTTCCATCACTCTGGTAGCGATTTGCTCACTTACAGGATTGGTCAACGCTGGTGTTGTCGAGACAGCCAAGGCGATTAGCATCAGTGGGAAACTGGCAAACCAGGTTCTTAAGGGACTTAGCCAGTGAAAAAACATATAACCTTAGCAGTCAATCAAACAAATCACCCATATCATAGCCTCAACTTAGAGAATCAGGGGCTAATCGTTGCTTTAGCTGTTTTGCTCGTTTTGCGATCGCATTCCAATTCCCCTCATCAATCAGGGATTGAGGAAACAAATTCCCTGAAAGACCCACAGCGATCGCTCCGATATTAATCAATTCCTGAGCATTGTCTATGGTAACACCACCAGTAGGAATTAAAGGGATGTGACCGAGTGGTCCAAGTAAGGCTTTGATGTAACTAGCACCACCGACTGCCTGAATCGGAAATACCTTAACACAGCTAGCACCAGCATCCCAAGCTGTCACAATTTCTGTGGGGGAAAGTGCTCCGGGAACCACTGGCACCTTAGCAGCTATTGCTGCTTTAATAACTGGTATATCTACATGGGGACTAAAGATAAACTGCGCTCCAACATCAATTGCCTGATGTAACTGAGATTGGTTTAAGATCGTGCCAGTACCGATGATACAGTTGGGTAATTCTCTATGGAGCTGACTAATCAGCTCAGGAGCATCAGCGCTATTCCAGGTAATTTCAATTAACCGTATACCCCCAGTGGCTACCGTCTTAGCCATCTGCTCGCCTAGGGATTTCGAGGATGCTCGAATCACAGCAATTACTCGCTGCTGTCGTAATAGGTTTAACCAGTTATCAATGATCAATTCTAGTTACCATTAGTTAAGCTCAACACCCTCGTGGGTTCCCGTAGCGTGACCTACGGTCAAACCGCATCTGCATAACTAGCAACTTGGGTTAATAAAATTTATATGACTTTCATAGAAAATGAAAATACAAGATTGAGACATTATTTAGCAAGACTACATCGACGCACTCTGTGCTACTCTAAATCTGAACAAGCGATGCAGCAAGGTCTTGGGGGTCTCTCCACACTCGCGCATTGCATCAATAAAATCTTGCATTTATCAATTAGGCTTCTTATTTATTATTTAAATTATCATAAAATTCCCCTTTATAGTTAAATCATTTCGATATTCAGCAACGCCCAATTTTGAGACAGTGTTTTTAAGTTCACTGAGCAATTGCGCTGTGAGGTAAGTTACGATGGTTTGATACTGGATTTAGGAAAATTAATCTATGAGCCTCGTTTTGGAACGTGAGACACCACCTTTGCGAGAAGATGAAACCGGAGCGATTCGAGTTGGAAATTCAAGGGTTTTGCTAGAGACTGTTATTCGAGCGTTTCAAGATGGTGCATCCCCTGAGTCTATTGTCCATCGATACTCGACTCTATCTTTGTCCGATGTTTACAATACAATTGGCTACTACCTTCGACACCAAAATGCGGTAGAAACATACTTAAATCAGAGAGAGCAATTAGCTGAATCAGTGCAGCAACGTTTGTCTAGTATCCAACCTGATCTCAGCGTAATTCGTACCCGTTTGCTATCTCAGCACAATCATTAGAAAGGGTATTGTGCTGTATTTGCCTTTGTGACCAATAATTACTCACTCTACAATACTGTACAATTTAGTAAATATTCGGAAATTTATGCTTAAAAGCCCGTGACGAGGATTGAACTCGTGACCTCACCCTTACCAAGGGTGTGCTCTACCACTGAGCCACACGGGCTAGATTGAAATTATTAGATTTACATTATTGGTTTGATTTAGCCTATTGTACTTTGGCCAAATTTACTCTGCCAAGGTATCAATTAATCAGCTTTTGATTTACCGAGGCCAAACCAGTCATGGTAATTAGTTAACGGTTAAAATCAGCAAATATTATGCTGACTTATCAAAAGCATATTTAGGTTATATCTCAAACCATTGTGGTGGGCCGGGCTGGATTTGAACCAGCGTAGGCATAGCCAACGGATTTACAGTCCGCCCCCATTAACCACTCGGGCACCGACCCTTTTAGCTCACATTTATAAATGTTAGCACAGCTTTTAGGAATTGTCAATTTTTTCAGGAAATCGACCGGAATTAGCCAATGCTGTAAGCGTTGTGCAATGCCCACCAGATCAGAACGCTGATACTGCCCAAAACCAGAATTGCTGAAATAACAACGGCTTTCGGGCTATCAGCTCCTTTAAACTTCATGATGCCACGATTGAGGTCTGACATAGTTTGTCGCTCCTGTTTGAGTTATCAGGGATCTAACCAACAAGTCGATTATAGCCAGGGCTAAATCAGGGGGAAATTTACCGATTAACCTTGGTATACTCAGCTTTGAGCGGTTATACTCGGCTTTTAAAGTGATCTCAGTACTGAAAACCTAGAGAAAAGTATAGGAAAAATTTATAAAATATATAGGATTTTCTTGTGAAAGTATTGCTATTAACCTTGGCAGTGCTAGTCAGTTCCTTGGTAGCGCTAGAGGTGGGTTTACGATGGCTGCTGGGCTTCGGTAATCCCCTGATTTATGTGGCAGATGAGGAAATTGGCTACTTGCTAGCCCCTAACCAAAGCACCAGACGGTTTGGCAACCGCATTGTCATTAATGAATATTCCATGCGCAGTCCCACCACTACTCCTAGCCCACCGCCATCGATGCTGCGGGTGTTCCTACTGGGGG
>NZ_JAAHGN010000110.1:0-11477 GCF_010672485.1 Moorena sp. SIO2C4
AGTAGCCGATAAAAGCACCCATAGCCAAGCCATAACAAGAACTAAAATTAGTCCCAATAAGCGTCGCCAAATCACCCTAATCACTTGTGAACCTGACTCATTAAAACTTAAAGCCTAAAACTCCCTCTCTAACCAATCTTCACCGACTCTAATCGTCAGCTCAGATTTGAGATGACCAGTAGAGGATGCTTCTACTCTACCTAGTCCCAGGACTTTTTTGACAATATCTGCTGTTTTTATGTCCCCTTGCTGAACAATAATCTCAGTCTGGGACAAGCGGTCAGGCCAATCTGAGACATAATAGACATTGTAGAAGTCATGTCTGGCTAAATAGCGGGCAACACGGCGACCAAGTTCTGGGTCATCGGTAGCATTTTGAACCGCAATTCTGACCCGATGGGGTGAACGGCGGCGCTTTAATGAACTCTTATATTTCGGTTCTTGCTCGAAATACTCACTCATCACTCGGTCTCGCCCTCGTGAATTCATCAGCCAGTAACTGGCAATGTATTCATCAGCCTTGCTAAATCGACCAGGCAAGAGTACCATTCTGATATTATCTTTACCAACCTCTAGACCAAAACCGACCAGTGCCAAGATTTCCTCTAAGCTGAGATTGGTATCAATATACTGCTGCATCACTCGCAGGATTTTGGGTAAACGAGGCAAGACACTGGGAGTAACTAAACGCTGGCGCAGGGCCTTGAGTAAGATCTGCTGCCGCTGTATCCGAGCAATATCACCATTGTCTTTTCGGAATCGAGCAAATTGTTCGGCTTGGTCTCCATTCAAAGTTTGCCACCCTGGTTCTAAATCAATTTCCAGTTTCTGAGTGACATCTACATATTCCATCCTCTCAGGCACAAACACTTCCAAGCCACCGACCAAGTCCACAAGTTCCCGAAATGCATCAGTGGTAATGCGCACATACCTATCAATTGGCACATCATTCAAGGTACGGCTAACCACTTCTGCGGTTAAGGTAGATCCACCTTTGACATTGGCATCGTTAATTTTAATTATCCCAACACCGGGAATTTCTATTCTGGTATCCCGTGGAATTGAAAGCATATTCACTGAGTGGTCTTTAGGGTCTAAGCGCAACAGCAACAGGGTATCACTGCGACCTCCAAAAACCTCTGGGGAACCTGGCAACGCATCTGGGACTCGGTCTATTCCCATCACCAGGATATTAACCGGTCGTGACAGGTTATAGGGAAAGCTTTTACGCCAAGACTTGTGCTCAGAAGCCGCTGGTTGATTCTGGGGGATTTTGGAGTTTTCCGGTTGAGAATGGGATTTAATCAGGGGCGACAATGGGGTAACTAGGGCTAAGGTGGCTCCCAAAGCCGCAGAAATAACTGCTGTCAGGACAAAAGCGCTACTCCAAAATACCCACCGCAAATAGGGGGCAAAGGTTAATCTTAATCCAGAGACAGAAGCGTCTAGGTCTGTAGTCAGGTCAAGCTGAGAGTAAGAGACTCCTGTATCACCCTCTTGGGGTGATGGTTGTGGTGTTGAAGCTGAGGCATTATTAATCACACCTGTATCCAAATCTACCTATGAATTGTGATGACTGTTGTTCGCGTAGCCTGGCCGAAAGGCCAAGCATTCAAGTTCCAAGCCTATAGTTGGCTATCCAATTAAACTGTAGCCTGTGGCTACAGTTTAAGATATTCTTCTTTGGTAAGCATTCAGCTATCAACTCTCAGCTCTCAGCTCTCAGCTCTCAGCTTTGAGCTTTTAAATAAAACAAGTAAGCATTCGTTTAATCTTTGTTACGTCAGCTGAATGCTGACGGCTGACGCCTGACGGCACCTCAAGTAGCGTGAGCTTTTAGCTGACGGCTGACGACTGAATGCTTACGTTATTTATTAGTCTATAAGTCTAGAAGTCAAAGCCAATAAACCATTGTGCCTACCTTCAAAGTGGCTTAATTGAAAAAAGCGCTTTGGCTACCCACGGCTAAAGCTCCTGGGGAAAGCGCTTTGAGGAACATCAATGAGTGATTAATCGTTTATGATCAATGCACAACAGGAATGCCTGAACAGGTATGAAGGAATTGGTGGACAAATGAGATTAGTCATGAGATTAGTCATGACTAATCTCATGGCTAAAGAAGTACTTTAACCATTTTTCATAATCTACAGCCTATACCAGCTGAATCAGGGAAAGTGAGGTTAGTATGTAGCAGAAAACTACAGTTAAGGCTACATCATGGATAACTCTCTCATACCTGTGATTCTTGCTGGTGGCAAAGGAGAACGGTTTTGGCCGTTGAGCCGTAAGCAACGACCCAAGCAGTTTTTATGTTTGGATGGTAGTGGTAAGAGTCTTTTACAGGCAACGGCTGACCGATTGATTAAGCTGACGGTCGGGCCAGAACAGTTGTGGGTGATTACTTCTGCTATGTTAGCTGAGGGGGTGACTCAACAACTACCATCGTTACCCCAGAAGCATCTATTAGCTGAACCGGAAGGACGGGATACAGCACCAGCGGTGGCTTGGGCAACTCTAGAGATTGCTAAGGCTTACGGAGAAGATGCGGTAGTGGGCTTTTTCCCTGCTGACCACTGGATTGAAGATGAGCAAGGGTTTCAGGAAACTATCAAGGCGGCTGCTCAATTGGCTGCTGCTGAGTCATCGATTGTGACCTTAGGCATCACGCCCCAATACCCTTCTACAGGCTACGGTTACATTGAGCAAGGTGATAAGACTGGCACGTTTGAAGGATTGCCAGTGTATCAGGTCAGTCGGTTCACCGAAAAGCCTAACCAAGAGACCGCTGAGGAATTTTTGTCTACTGGTCGATTCAGCTGGAACAGTGGAATGTTCATTTTCCGGGCTGGGGTAGTTTTAGATGAATTGCGCACCCATGCACCAGAAATTATTGCCCCTTTAGAAGAAAAAGGTGTGGCGGCTTATGCTGAGCTAGATAAGAAAAGTATTGACTATGCTTTGATGGAAAAAACACAACTAGCTTATGTTTTACCAGCCTCCTTTGGTTGGGATGATTTGGGAGATTGGAATGCCTTAGAACGCCTGCATAATGGCGATGCTAAAAATGTCGCAATGGCTAATCATGTAGAACTGGATACTCAAGGAGCAATTGTCTACTCCAGTAGTGAAGATGAGGTGATTGTTACTATTGGTTTAGACGATGTGGTGGTGGTACGCGATCGCAATGCTACCTTAATTGCAAAAAAAGACCGTACTCAGGACATAAAAAAAGTTATAAAACTTATACAAAATAATTCAATACTTCAAGATTTTTTGTGATTAATCGCTTTTCATTATTTCTTGGTTTAACTCCCTTATAATTATGATTAACCTCAGAGTGATTCAGAATATATAGCTCATGGTTTTATCATTATTTATGATTTATGAGTCAGTGGTGCTCTTAATTTACTGAATTAATTATATAATCTTAACTATCAAAAAATATAAAAAAAAATATAAAAACTTAGGCTATGGATCAAGTGTATAAACAGGGAACAGGGAACAGAGCACAGGAAAAAAAATATGTATGGATTTTTATTCACTAGTTAACAGGTTGTCATATAAATACCTAAGGCTAAATAAATAATACCCTGAAATTAATAAATACAAATAATTATTTAAAAGTCTGTTTATTTCTGGATTTTTGCTCCAGGGTTTACTAAATTTTATTGCTGCTTATTTTTGTAAAAAATTAGGTAATTTGACTGGCGTAAGGTCTATTGGTGGATTGCTAACGCCTTGCTATTGCCGGATTGCTAACGCCTTGTTTCAAGAAAGAACGTTATCCCACTGTTAATCCTTAGCCATAAACCTTAGGCAGACACAATTTGGTGAATTTGTGAATGCCGAATAGATAGTAAGCAAGAGAATGCGATGCTCGGTACGAGCCGCTACGCGATGAAGCGTTCGCAAAGCGTGGCCAAAGGCCTCAGCTTCCGCTAAAAGCGATGGCAAAACCCTTGGAACACAATTAACCCTGAGCATCAAGTAATCGTCACAAAAGGGATAAGGTTTTGGTAGTGTGGCAGACAGGAAAACCTGTTCTGCTGTTCAACCCCACCCCAATCTAACCTAAGGTCAAAAAAGAATAGTTTTATCGTAATTGAGGCCACTTACTGATACTAGAGCATCGGCTCAGTAATAGAATTTAACCCATCAACCCGATATCTGGATTGACAAAAAGTTGCTCGATTCCCATCTCTCCATCCTGGCATTTCCCTATCTTCCCATCCCTAGTCAACCCAGTTTTACGATCACAGCAAGCAGTCAGTTAATATGCATTTAAATTTCCACCTCAAGTAGCGTGACCTACGGTCAATCGCGACCCTTATGCAAAAGCGAGTCTACCATCTCCCCATCTCCCAGTCTCCATCTCCTGACAAGGGTAGGTTTTTTACTTTGGAGATAGGTAATAGGTAATAGGTAATAGGTAATAGGTAATGGGTAATGGCTAATCGGTAATGGGTAATCGGTAATGGCTAATGGGGAGATGGGTCGGTAATCGGTGGAAATTCTTGTAGATTTTCCGACATATTTTGAGAAATTTATTCCCAATGCCAGTACGTACTCGCCCAAATGTAAAAAACCTACCCAAGTGAGGTCTCCATCTCCCCATCTCCCCATCTCCCGATGAAGCGTTCGCAAAGCGTGGCCAAAGGCCTCAGCTTCCGCTAAAAGCGATCAGCCCCTATTCACAATTGAAATGTGTGACAGATTATTCTAGGGGTTATGCGATGAAGCGTTCGCAAAGCGTGGCCAAAGGCCTCAGCTTCCGCTAAAAGCGAACGCATCTAGTCACTTTTCTCCCTGCAACAAAAAATTGCCAATATGAGGATACTGTGAAGCCATTGCCCACTATAATAAAGTCTTGTTAAAGAGCAACTCCTATAAAAAATGGCAATTTGAGGCTCAATCCTGATTTAGATATGCAAACCGGGAATATTCCTTTGCTAAACGCAATAGCAAGCCATTATCCTGCCATTGGTTGCTAAATTGAGCAAGAGAAGTAATTCTGCTAAGACTAAAAATCAACTGTAAAATCTATGCCAACTTTTCGTTATATATTAGCTGTAGGTGTGGGGACGGCAATTGCCTTGAGCGGCATGGAATCCGGAGCCTCAGAAGATTTACCATCAGTTACTAAGCCTCAGAATAACTCAGTAGCTACACCTAACCAAGAATCCTTAACAGAAGCAGCCCCAAACTCAGAGGTAGGGGAGCTAGTGGTAGAAGTCATCAATAACACTACCTCAGCTGCCAAGCAACCAGAGCAACAGGAGTCTATTCCCTCTGTAGATTCCTCACCTTCAGAAGCAGAATTAGTCCAAGAAGAATTAGTCCAAGAAATTATTGATCAAACCATCCTGCCTACTGACCAGCCAAAGCAGGAGGAGTCGATTCCTGCTGTGGCTGAACTCCTAGCAGCGCCAACTAATCAGCCAAACCAAGAGGAGTCGATTCCTGCTGTGGCTGAGCTAGCAGCGCCATCGGAATCTGTAGACGTTGGTGAGGATACGGTGGTTGAATCTGCCACAGAGGAAAACCCTGAGTTAATGTCACAAACTTCTGGAAGCTCACCAACCCCTGGAACCTCAGCGCCAGAGTTTCTTGATCCTGATCCCAATCCTTTATCATTTCCTACCCAAAGCCAGGAAGTCCAGATAGATATCACACAGCCCATTACCCTGCAACAAACCATAGAACTGGCAAAGCGTAATAATCAGGAATTACAGCAAGCGCAACTGACCTTGGAACGTAATCAGTTTGTTCTCCAAGAAGCCTTAACCGCTTGGTATCCCAGTTTGTCAACAAGTGCAGCCATTAACTATGCCGATAGTGCATCAGGCCAGGTAACAGACGAACTAAGGGCTCAGCAAGGATTACTTCCAATCAATGAGCCGTCAGGAAGTTTCACTGCAGCCCTACGGTTAGAATATAACCTATACACTGGTGGGCAACGACCAGCACAAGTCCGGGTAGCTGAGGAACAGCTAAAGTTGCAACAGCTAGAGGTAGAACGCCTCTCTGAAGAGATCCGACTTCAGGTCACCCTTGCCTATTACAATTTACAAGAAGCTGATGCTCGAGTTGAGATTTCCCAAGCGGCAGTCACCGAGTCCGCTCAGATTCTACGGGATACGGAGTTACTGGAACAAGCTGGTTTAGGAACCCGATTTGAGGTTTTGCAACAACAGGTTGAGCTAGCCAATGACTCTCAAGGGTTGACCAACGCTCTGAGTGACCAACGTATTGCTCGACGTCAGCTGGCGGAGTTATTAAACTTATCTCAATCCGCAGAAATTACTGCAGCAGATCCCATCGAAATTGCTGGAAGTTGGGATTTATCTCTAGAACAGAGCCTGATCCTGTCTTATAAAAACCGATCTGAGTTAGAACAGCAACTGGTCCAACGAAAGATCAACAAGGAACAGCGCACCATTGCTCTGGCTCCAGTAAGGCCCCAGTTGAGTGTGTTTGGTCAAATCGACCTAGCTGATAGCTTAAATGATACGTTGGGTTTTGGTGATGGTTACTCGGTAGGGGCACAATTCCAGTGGAATTTCTTTGATGGCGGAGCAGCGATGGCCAGAGCTAGGCAGGAAGATATTGATGTTGCCTTAGCTGAAAGCAGTTTTGCTAACCAACGGGATCAAATACGCTTTGAGATCGAACAAGCTTATTCTCAATTAAACTCCAATGAAGAGAGTATTGAAACGGCATCCTTTGCCCTAGAAGTAGCACAAGAGAGTCTCCGGCTAGCTCGGTTACGATTTCAGGCAGGGGTTGGTACCCAAACCGACGTAATTAACCAGCAAACGGCTCTTACCCGGGCTAGGATTAACCAACTTACTGCAATTCTGGGCTACAACCGCGCTCTGGCCAACCTGCAACGGGCAGTGAGTAATTTACCAGATAGTAAAGTTAGCGATATTCCCTAGTATTCCATCAAAATTGAATGAAGGGGTAAACTAGACTTGTCCTAATTAGACCCCAGGTATTAGGCACTAGGTATTAGGCACTAGGTATTAGGCACTAGGTATTAGGCACTAGGTATTAGGCGTTAAAAACTAACCCCTAACATCTAATACCATTAACCTTGCCCTAACTCTCAAAACTAAATTGACAGAGTAACTCCTATGGTTTATGGTTAACGGTTTATGGCTAACTTAGCCATGAACCATTAACCAGGGATGCTTATTTTTTTAACATTCCTTAATAAAATAGTAATACTATCAGAAAATAAGATCAGACTTGGGACAAATCATGGCTAATATCAAATTTGTCAAGGAAGACCAAGAAGTCATTGCTGCCAATGGAGCGAACTTACGGGAGAAAATGCTGCAAAATCGCATAGATCTCTACACGTTTCGGGGCAAGCTGGTGAATTGTGGCGGTTATGGTCAATGTGGGACCTGTATTGTGGAAATTGTGGCAGGCATAGAAAATCTATCCCCTAGAACTGAGGTGGAAAATCGGAAACTCAAGAAAAAGCCAGATACTTACCGATTAGCCTGTCAAGTCTTGGTGAATGGACCGGTGAGTGTGAAAACTAAACCAACCCTTAAGAGCAAATCCCCATCTGCTGCCATCTAACCTACCAAGGGATTTTAAGGGCTAGCTGGCGAGGGATTGTCAGCTGAATACCGCTCGTTATATAGAGGTGTACATAGGGTTTGTAGGATTTATCAATTGGATGAGGTGCTTTCGTCCTGGGTTTGTTCGCGTAGCGTGGCCCAAAGGCCAGGGAGTAGGGAGTAGGGAGTAGGGAGTAGAGCTAAGATAATTGACTGTATCTCACCAGTATTATCAACGCGCTTATCTACCATTAGCCGGATTTCCTCCTGCCAGGCTTCGATTTCTATCTTCTATTTCTACCAGCCGTGTTAATGGTATCCTATAGCTGGTGGGTTAAAAACGATTTAGAGGAACTAATAATCATGCAAGTTAACGATCTAGGGTTTGTTGCCAGCATCCTGTTTGTGCTGGTTCCGGCGGTTTTCCTGCTAATTCTTTATATCCAAACCGCGAGCCGTGAAGGCTCAGGAAACTAGTTAGCTGATCTGGTGATAATCCCCACGCCTGTACCAAAAGCGCAAGCATTGCTCCTTAGCTAAAGGTCAGGGTGGGATTCTTCCCAGGATAAAAGTCTAAGGTATTTTTTGTATAAGGTTGTTTAATTAATTAGAATTAAACAACGGTTAATTTAACTTTTCCCGCCACTAAACTAGGCGGGATTGTAAGTGATGGTTACCGGATTTACGAGTATATCTCCCACGACTAAAGTGCATGGAAGCTAAAGTACGTGGAAGTTTAAATAGTTAGTCATTAACTTTTTCTCATTAAGCCTTGATCATAAACCCTTTTTAAGCAACTTGTAAGCAACAAGAGGTTTACTGGCAATACTAATGACAAAGTAAGCATTCAGCTATCAGCCGTCAGCCGTCAGCTAATTAACTAATCAACGGGCGGTAGTAAACAAGCTTACGAACTAGTATGGCTGGTTGAAAATCCCTGCTCGTTTACTCATCCGACTCCGTGCAGTTAAAGCGCCTACTCGCTAATAGCTGATAGCTGATAGCTGACGGCTGAATGCTTACATGACAAATGACTAATGGCTAATGGCTAATAACTGACTGCTTCAAGTAGTTGTGCGTGATAACAACACTGGGCAATTGGCTTTGACTCTGACGTAGTCTGATAAAGAATTACCCAGTAATCGATCTAAATCTACTAAACTCTTGGCGATAGAAGGACGACGGTCAGGAGAACCGAGAATCAGCAAGTCGATGTTCTTGTCCTCTGCTAACTGGCAGATTCCTGGTCCGGGTTTACCGCCACTTAGAACACAACGGTAAGAAACACCTTGCCTTTTGGCTTTTGCTGCTGCTTCTGCAAGCACTGGGTCTGCTTCAGCATTGCTCATCAGTTGATCAGGTTTGGCTTCGGGGATGACACGAGCTAGATATAGTTGAGCATTCTTCATGTCTCGCACTAGAGATAGAGCCAACTCGAAGGAATTTTGAGCAGCATCAGATTTATCCATTGCGACCATAACCCGTCTGATTTGTTTGACGTAGACATCGTCTTTGACCAACAACATCGGGCGGGAGGACAATTGGAACACATATTGGCTAACGGAGTTTTCCAAAATCGCTTCTAGGCGAGTTAGTCCTCTCGAACCCATAATAATCAGGTCGGTTTCCTCTTCGTCTGCCACTTGGGTAACGATATTTTTAGGGTCTCCCTGTTTGAGTCTGGGAGTGATTTTGCTGGGGTCAACTTTTAACGACTTGACCGCATCTGCTAAAATCTTACCCCCCTCTTCTAACTTAGCTGACATGGCTTCAGCTGTGACTTGAGGACGCACGACATGTAGAACTGTGACCGATGCCTGTTGTATGGCAGGGATTTCGGCCAACATGTTGAACATTTCTTCACACAGTCCCCGACCAGCTACAGATATTAAAATTTTTCTTATCATTGGGCAATTATTGCTGGAGTTAGTGACATACTCCCACACTGAACTCAACGAGTCAGTGTGGGCTTCTTGCCAACTCCACCTATCGGTTCGGATACTCGGCAAGCTTTATTAACGATACGGGATGCCCCTCCGCACCGGAACAATACAGAAAAGTTCGATTTTAAAGCACGTAGGTGGCGGTTAGCTCTTAATTTGTTTTCCCTACTATTTTCAGTATAGACGATTTCAAAACAATCAATCGCGGTATTAGCTAAATTATCCTTGGTTACTGATCATTGAGTTACCAAATTTAGTTACCAAACTTAACAATTGACCCTTCAAAATGTTTGGTAAATTGTCTGGCATTGACTTGAAACTTAACTCAATGGTATTAAGCTGTGATACATCTAATTACCACAGCCCAACTAATCAGTTTCTGTTAATTGTTAACCACCAACAGTTAACGAACAGAAATTAATTTTAGATATGCCAGTTCAATCCCCAGCAACCTATGGGAACCTCAGATAGTTTTCCGGTAGGGGTTGAGGGTTGGACTTTCCCTGGTATATAAAGACCAGGATACTGATAATGAGGCTAGAAAATTTTTAAAATTTATTAACGCCGGTGAGAAGACAGTACTCCTTGATCAGTCAAGACTCTCACGCCTAGCTTCAGTATTAGCTTCCGATTTATTAAGGCAGATCAGTAGCTTGGAGACCCGAAAGTCGGATCTAGGTTTTAGAGCAGCAAGCCGTATAACGCCTTCTAAGTGATACGTAACCCACCGGAACCATGGTAAAAATCAGCGATACGCCGTCCGAAGCCCGGTGGGGAGGAGTAAACCTAGTCTTCGTCTTCTTCTTCCGTTGTTGGATAAACAAAGCTAGAACGCCCACTCAGGACTGCTTTACCGAGAGAGAGGGCTTTTTGTGCTTCCAGATGCGCTTTGCGCTTCCAGTTAGCTTTACGTTTATCCCGTTTGGATTTTGAGGTTTTCTTCTTAGGAACAGCCATAAGTGTAAATTATTTAAATTGTTAGACAGCTTTTCTATCTTATTTCATTGTCTTGTATCTCGGTCTTCTATCTGGTTGTCAGGTGATGATGACTCAGGAGCCTGGTTGTCAGGTGATGATGACTCAGGAGCCTGGTTGTTTGCTGGCGGTGCCTGAGGACTTGGGGAAGCTGGTTCCAGTGACTGTGGCTGAGTTTGAGCAGAAAAATCAGGTTCCTCAACTCGCAGTAGGAACTGGGTATTGGGAAAGTAAGTTGCCCAATACTTGGCATCCGGTCGTCTTTTCCAGGATGGACGGCTGACTTTTAACAACAAGACTGGGGCAATTTCTCCTTGATTTTGCCCTAGAATAGTAATCGCTACCTTTGTAGTCAATATGTCACTATCGAAGCTCCGTTGAGCTGCTGCTCTAGCAACTACTTCAGCACGGCGCATAAAGCCTTGGTAAGTTTCGTCAGGCTCACGATTCAGGGTAACATTAATACGAGCTGTCTTGGCTTCGGCGCTTTGGGGAACAATGGCAACTGTAGTCAACCAACTAACCCCTACTAAGCCGGGTAACACCAATAGCCGGATTACTTTGGACAGCATACTATTATATCCTCTGATTAGGCCAAAAAAGGTTAACTCTTATAATGAAGGAAAATCTTGACAGAAGCTAGATTGACATAAATTAGTTGGAAAGCCTAGTTCGAGAGCCTTTAGAGGTGGACTATCTTCGATGGTGTTAGATTAATTAATTAATAAATTTAAGCTGTTAGCTTAAGCTAAACAAGGTTGAATTAGAATTTAAGTGTAAGGGGAAACTACAGCAATAGTAATAAAATTAGGCATATATATTAGGCATAAAATATACTAGTTTCAGCCGCTAGGGTATGGGGTAAATGGCAAATTACGCTGGTATAGCAATTGGCATCAACCGCTATCAGTTCTTACAACCTCTGAACTATGGTCAAGCAGACGCTCAAAGACTACAAGGGTTTTTTGTAGACCAAGCTAATCTA
>NZ_JAAHGN010001100.1:0-2431 GCF_010672485.1 Moorena sp. SIO2C4
CTCCCGACTCCCGACTCCCGACTCCCGACTCACTTTGCTATACAACAATCAACTAGGTGTTTGACTGCGATCGCACGCAAACCCACGGAACCTAGGAAATCCTCCCAATCCCGTTCTAACCTAGAATCCTCTGGTTTCTTGGACCGTAGTTGAGCTAAGGCTGTCATCGCATCATGCCAAATACCGTGGCTCGCATAAATAGCAATACGGTCCCGTGGCGAAGTAGCAGCGTTTAGCTTACTACTGAGGGTAGAGTCTGCTGTGATTCGTTTGACTAATCCTTCCACCGTGGGATTCCCAGACGGGTTTTGGGGATTAACTAAAACAGAGAACTGCCATCGATATAGCTGGTCAGTTTGTAGGGGTTGGTTCAATCGAACACGGACAATACCAGGAGTTCCAGATAAGGTGATCGATTTTACTAGTACAGCCTGTTGGTTCTGATTGAGCAGTACAAACTCTACCGTTAGTTCACGAGTAGACTGTTCAGGAACATAAAACCAAAAGGTAGGAGACTCAGCTAAGGTCAGTGCTAAGGAAGAGTTGGAATCATTACTACAGTTGCCCGTTGCCTCGACAATCTCGCTACTACCAGGGACTATAGCAATCAGCTGATCCGAACACAGACCACGTGATCCTCCTGATGTTCGTTTCGGTGGTCTGCCCACATCATCAAAGTCTTGATTTTGTGTAGCATTTGGTGTAGTGTAGTCTGGTGGGAGGAAATATAAACGTCCTCCAGCTGTTGTGATCTGATCAGTTCTGCTATCACCCCCAAAGTCTACATCTGGTTGACCTGATGGAGTATCGGATCGGGAGAAACTATTTGTGACAGAGTTGCTGTTTAGGGCAACAGACTGCGAACGCGCTCGTAGAGGGTAAATGGTGAAATTAAGTAGTACCCAGGCAAGGGCCAAGATCAAAGAAGGTTTGTACAACGCTAGCTTGAGTTTATACATACTGAGAGGTTTGACAAACGTTAATTTTTTTAAAGCATTCCATAATCTTTATCAGTCCTTACTCAGGGATTTTATGCAAACGTTTACATTTCTTATCACACCGATCGGATATAGAGCATTTGCCAATCTATTTGGCGTTGCTTAATAATGGAATGATTTTAAGAGTAGGTGCGCGCTTTCCAATGGGCGAGTAAATCGCCCTTGGGTCGCACCTGTGGAATAGGCATCTTGCTTAGGTGCGCTTGACCTTGGCGAATTAAATTCGCCACGGGTCGCACCTGTGGAATGGGCATCTTGCGTGGAACTGGCATCTTGCCAGTTTCAATATATTTTCGGGCGGGCAGGATGCCCACTCTACTCCTATTCATTCAAAGACTGATGCAACGCGATCTATTTAGAAATGCTAGATCTCAACCTGGGTGTCTTTTCGTTGTAAGCATTCAGCTATCAGCATTCAGCGATCAGCTTTCAGGTACAGGTATCATCAGTGATCAGCTTATGGGCTACGTCACAGGCTTCTAGCCTGTGCCACGCTACTGTTCGCCCAGCGTGGGCCAAAAGCCCACGGCTGACGGCTGACCACTGACCGCTGACCACTGAATGGTTACTTTTCGTTTACGCCTTCAGGTTGGTAGCTATGAGAACAATGACGCAGTTAACCTTGATGACTGATTTATCTACCAAAAACAGTATTACATATCAATCCCGACTCATTTCTCTAGTTGAATTAAAATTCACTAAATCTTTAAACAAATAACCTTTTTATCAAAATTATCTAAAAGACTTGGATGATAAATCTAGCCTTTCCATTTGAGATGTAAACATAATCGTGATTAGTAAAGGCAAGAGGCAACAGGCAATAGCTAATCAAGTATCTAGGGATTTTTGGGAATATAAAAAACTGTCATTCTTGTTTACAATTCATTTGAAAATGCTATAAACTACGATGGATCCACTGGTTGCCACTAACCCCAAGGCTGATGGTATAAAGGGTATCCATCCCCCTTGGAGTAAGAGAACATAACAGACTCCAGATAAGAGGCTGATACCAGCAAAAACAGCAACTCCCAAGTAGGATGGGGAATGTAAACGCCAAACTAATAGGCCTCCCACCAAAGACCAACTACCAATCCAAAGCAGTTCCCCCCACTGTGGCAACCACCAGAGCAAGGGTCGTTGATTCAAAACAGCACTAATAATCTGACTAGTCATCTGAGCGTGAACCATAACCCCAGGTATTTTGTCAGGCCATGGCCCTTTAGTATAGGGAGTCAGGTGTACATCCTTTGAATCTTTACCCACCCCAATCAAGACAATCTTATCCTTGACCAAAGTGGACAGTTGGGTGAAACTGCTAAGCTTAATAAGTTTTTCTTGAACCATGACCCCAGTGTGGCTACTTCCCCCAACAGATTTGCAACTATTGAACCATGATGTCCATCTCTGGCGTGCGCAGTTGGAGCTGAGTGAAT
>NZ_JAAHGN010001101.1:0-2431 GCF_010672485.1 Moorena sp. SIO2C4
TCGCTGGCAACTTTAGCGCTACTGAGCGAGCCGAGCTGATCAATCAGCGGTTAGCAAAGGAGGTGAAATCTCTACAAAAACCTGAATATGTGGACATTGAATATGTCGGGCAAAACGAGGGGATTCTTCGTACCAAGTTTACCGAGCGCATTATAGTCACGATTACCAAGGCAGATCAAATTCCTGATACTGATCCTCTTGAGCAAGCCGAGAAATGGGAGAAGCTGATTGAAAGGGCAATCCGGCAGGGCAAACAACAGCGCATGCCAGATTATAGTCGTCAGGCAGTAAGGTTTACAAGCATAGTGCTGGTGTTGTTAATCCTGTTGTACTTGCTGTTACGCTTGTTCAGGCAATTTGCCTTGCGGAAACTGACCTCCTGGCTAGGGAATCCCGCTTCTCCTTTTTTCCCTTGGCACGACCCAGCCAAATTATTTCTCGGGGCAGCCCTGTTAGGTTTACAGGTTATCCTGTGGACTACAGTTATCTTAACTATTAGTGATCTATTTCCCCAAGTTCGCAGTTGGCGTTATGAACTGTTAAACTTCCTCAAGTCTCCTGTAATTGGTCCGGGAGAAAGCAAATATTCTGCGATCCAAGTGCTGCTGTTGGTGGTATTAACCGTTGTGCTATGGTTTGGGGTTAGTGCCCTCACCAGGCTATTCAGGCATTACATCTTGGGTAAAACTGGCGCTGATTCAGGGGTGCAAGACGTGATTGCTCTCCTGACCCAGTATGTCCTGACGTTTTTGGGCATGATTATCATACTCCAAAGTTCTGGGTTGGATTTGAGTTCCCTAACCATTTTTGCTAGTGTCTTAGGGGTGGGGATTGGCTTTGGTGTGCAAAATATTGCTAACAACTTTATCAGTGGCTTAATTATCACCCTAGAGCGACCGATTCAACAGGGGGATTTTATTAAGGTAAACGATTTAGTGGGAACTGTGCAGCAAATTGGTTCCCGCAGTACAGAAATTTGCACGTTGGATAAAGTCACAATAATTGTGCCCAATGCCCGCTTTTTAGAAACTGAGGTAATTAACTGGAGTCACGGTAACCCGATTTCCCGGCTCAAGATTCCAGTAGGAGTGGCTTATGGCTCTGATGTGGAGCAGGTCAAGAAGGCACTCTTGGCAGCTGCCAAGAGTCACCCGGAAGTGTTACTGAGGCCCTATCCCCAAGTTTGGTTTCAGGAATTTGGTGAGAGTTCCCTCAAGTTTGAGCTGTTGGTCTGGACTGGAGACCCCAAGCGACAGCCTAAAATCAAGAGTGACCTCAACTACCGGATTGAGAAAAGTCTGCGTCGCTATGATATCCATATACCATTTCCTCAACGGGACCTCCATGTGCGATCGCCTCAGTTAGAGAAATTGCTCATGGCTTGGCTGGGGGAGCGTCAGCCAAAACCGCCAGAAAACCAACTCTATATTCCTAATGGGTATCAGTCTGAGCCGCCCACCCAGGATTCCTTAGTTTCAGGTTTCCTAGAGCCGATGGATGAGGTAGATCTAGACTCTTACCCTACCGCTCCTTTGCAAGAGGATATGGTAACACTGGACATTGAAACCTTGGTCGAGGAAATGCGTCAACCAGGAGGGTTGGAAATTAAAGACCGTCGCTATCGTCTCAATAGCTATGGATGCTGTTTTGTGGGGTCAGAAGCCGTAGATTGGTTGGTAAAACGGTGTAATTCTACTCGGGAAGACGCAGTGACTGTTGGACAGATACTGATTAATCGAGGTATTATTCATCATGTTGCAGATGATCATCCTTTCCGAGATGATTATTTGTTTTACCGTTTTTATCTAGATGAGAATTAAGGTCAGCTATCAGCTATCAGCTATCAGCTTTCAGCTATCAGCTATCAGCTTTCAGCTATCAGCTTTCAGCATTCAGCTATCAGCTTTCAGCTTTCAGTTATCAGCATTCAGCGATTAGCGCTTTCAGCTATCAGCTATCAGCTATCAGCATTCAGCTATCAGCATTCAGCGATTAGCGCTACGCGCACGCTACTTGAGGTGCTATTAGCTATCAGCGATTAGCGCTACGCGCACGCTACTTGAGGTGCTATTAGCTTTTAACTTACAGGCAAAGGCCAACGGCTGACCACTGACCACTGACCACTGACCACTGACCACTGAAGGCTGACCGCTGAAGGCTGACCGCTGACCGCTGACTGCTGACCGCTGACCGCTGAATACTTAAATTAATTTCAATAACATACTAAAGAATCGCGAGTATCAACACCAGTTATCAGCATTCAGCGATTAGCGCTTTCAGCTATCAGCTATCAGCTATCAGCTATCAGCTATCAGCATTCAGCGATTAGCGCTACGCGCACGCTACTTGAGGTGCTATTAGCTATCAGCGATTAGCGCTACGCGCACGCTACTTGAGGTGCTATTAGCTTTTAACTTACAGGCAAAGGCCA
>NZ_JAAHGN010001102.1:0-2428 GCF_010672485.1 Moorena sp. SIO2C4
TATCAAAAATTATCACAATTCCTACACGGATTGCTATCCTATGGATCGGCTGCTAATGGGTAAGTAAAGTAGACTTCGCCGCAGTTGTCGGGAACTTCAGACCAGGGAACTTTAGTTATTGTAGTTACAAACTCTTAATTGTAATTCTTTTTAAGTTTTTTTGAAAAAAAACTAAGGTGGTAATAAGCAGGACAGGCACGTTAAAGAAATAAGTATTTATAGACTACAGGTAGTCCTAAATCACGACCAAACCTCAAGTCTTTAGATGTTCCGGTGCCTGCTCCCGATGCATCTGTGTATTCAGCAACGCCGTCACTGGCATCAGTGTCATTCTTAAGATTTTAATTATAATTTTTGCTTATCTCTTTGTTTATCATTTTTCTAGATAAAATTACTGAAACCTAAAAATTACTTACCGTCATGACAACTCCTCGATTGTATCTGCCGAAACCCCGAGAGGCGGTGGGCAACTATCTCAGAATCATTTCGATCAATGATGTTTACGACATCAAAAATTATCCCTACGTGGAAACGGTGATTAAATCCCTGAAGGAAACATCGGAAGATGCCGTGGTGATTGCCTGCCTCAGCGGAGACTTTCTCTCTCCTTGTTTAATTACCTCACTTGATGGCGGTAAAGCCATGCTGGACGTGCTCAAGGTAGTCAAAATTGATTATATTTGCTTTGGCAACCATGAATTCGATGTCAGCCTGGATGTCCTAGGTGAGCGTTTCAAAACCTACGAAGGAAAATGCTTAAATAGCAACATCTTGGACTTGCCAATTGTAGATGCCAGTGGTCAGCCACTTCCGAAATATGAAATTGTTGAGGTAGGTTCTCATCGAGTTGCCTTTGCTGGATTTTGCACTAGTAAGATCAATACTTTCCGACCCGGGGCGAACCTAACCATTCAACCCATCTTTGATGCTTTAAAGGAAACCTGGTCTAAGTGTTCCAATCAGGCAACCATGCTGATTCCGTTGACCCATCAGACAATTGCGGAAGATCGGGAACTAGCCACGGGGATCCAGCAAGATGACCAACTTAGTGGTAAGGTTCCTGTAATTGTTGGGGGGCACGAGCATGAGATTTATATTGAGAAAATTGAGCGGAGCCTGATTGTTAAGGCTGGTGCTGATGCTACTAATGTGGTGGTTGTTGATGTGTGGTGGGATGCTTCCGAGCAGTGGCATAGTGCTGTTCATCTGTTGCCAGCCAGCCATTTTGATGCCGATACCAAGGTCCAAAAGTTTGTAGAAAGTACCCAGAATTTTCTAGGTTCGCTGATGGATGTGGAAATTTTTGAGGTAAAAGAACCCATGTCTTCTAAACGGATGCGATTCCAACCCGAAAAAGTGGCCTCAACCCTATGTTCTTATATCAAGAAAAGCTTTAAAAATGTCGATCTAGTTATGATCCAGGGAGGATCCTTTCGGGGTAAGCGAGACTATGAGAAGGGAGAATCGTTCACATATAGGGATTTGTTGGAAGAGATGCCATTGGATACCGAAATGGCCTTGATTAAGGTGCCAGGGTACATCTTACCAGATGCGATTGCCGAAACTCGCGGCACGCCCGATCGGGAAGCATCCAATTTTCTCCATGCCGATCTTGATGTAGTAATTGAAGACTACCCGAGTCTAAAAATTGTCAGCATTAACCACGCTCCATTTGACCCTCAAAAGATTTACAACCTCAGTATTGTCCAATTCTTGTTGAGGGGGCTCGATCAAATCAAACCGTTGGTAGATTATGTCAACGCAAATGGAGGTGCTCCGCCTTTGGAGCAATGTCTACCCGGCCAAAACCTGATCGTGGAAAGCTGTATGAAAGATGCCTGGAGAGTTTTGGTTGATTATGAGCAATGGGACGCTGATGGCGATGGGGAAATCACCAGAGAAGAGCTGAAACAGGGTGTCAAAAATGCCTTTGCTTTTCTCGATCAAAATCAGGATGGCTATATTTCCCCCGCAGAACTACGGGCAGCATTGGCAGAACGGACAGGCCGCACCCAGAAAGGATTAATCACCCTGATGTTTGAGGTGTTGGATGTCGATAAAGATGGTATGGTGTCGATGGATGAGCTGGCATCGTTAGCAATGTAATGAAAAAAAGGTGTTGCAAAAAAGCTAGAATAGACCATGTCTAAAGCTGATGAAAGTTTTCAAAACAAACCTTAATCTTTGCCGCTCCATGAGCTGTTATCTAGTTTATTGAATTCACAGAAAACCTCTGATCGGCATACCTTGCCCATCATGGGAACTCTGCAAGACCTGAACCAAGGGTTGGAACGGCGGACGCTGTTGGATTTTATCAATGCGGCGTTGCTGATTCTGGGTATGGTTTTGCCCCCCTAGGGTGTGTTTTCAAAGTTTTCCGCAAGATATTAGATCCCCCCCCAGCCCTGCCCTTATTAAGGGGGGAGCA
>NZ_JAAHGN010001103.1:0-2428 GCF_010672485.1 Moorena sp. SIO2C4
TCGACCACTGGTACGTGGAGTTGGTTTGGGTCGGTTGCTGACAAAATCCCGCCAAGATAGGAGATAATTCCAGGTATGGTGACCAATAATGTGATCATCGGCGTAACAGGGAGCAAGACCATTAGCTAATCCCACCAAGAAGCGGTCATTAATCTCTAGGGCTTCTGGAAACCAGCGTCCTACTAATTCAAAGCCATGGGGAAAAAAGTTATAAGTGTTACGGCTAGTGTATTCTCCCCCATAGGAACCATCGGGATGGATGAATTCTGCGGCTAATTCGACAGCTTTGATCAGAGCTTCTTTTAGGCGTGGGTCTAATCTCAACAGATAAATCCTAGCTAGACAGGAAATAGTTAAGGTGTGGTAGCCTGGGTCGCAGCCTTCATATTCTATAAACCAGCCTTCGGGACTTTGCCAGGATAAGACTTGCTCTAGCCTTTGCGATCGCGCTCTATCCCATTGATTGGTATGCAAGAGTTCCGATAGCAGGTCTAAACATAAGACAATCAAGGCTTGGTGGTTGCTCAGCTGTCCACTTTCCATGTGATGGGCTAGCCAATTTGCTCGTTTTTCAAAGAATTGCAAGGCAATGGGGTTATGGAGTCCCATGGCTTTGTAACTTTCGATGCTAGCCAATAAAGAAAAGGCGGCGGCTCCAGCAGCACGCTCATAGGGGAAATAATCATCACAGGAGCCATCGGGATGGGAACTGGATGCAGCAAAAAGTATCCCTGCTTCGACCCAATCGAGAATTACTGGTTGCTGGTAGAACGGGTTATCTGGCAAGTCGGTATGATAGGCTAGTGCTAGGGGCCAGACAAATTCCTGTGCCATCCCACTAGGGAAATCGATGATTTTATAGTGCCAGAAGTTACGGTCAAAGCATCCGTAGGTGGGACTGTGGGGATTGCGGTCTAGGAGGGTAAGGATTTTAGGGATTTGGTTTAGGGCTTGACGGGCGAATAGGTCTCTGGTCATTATTTGCGGCTGTTTGTGTCAGTGCGTCAGTCCGAGAGTGATTGTTCTTTTCAGCCAAAAGTAGTCTTAAGAGTTTCCTACTATAACAAGTAGTCTTAAGAGCGTCCCACTATCACAATAGGACTATTATCTATTCAAGAAATTATTAGCAAATTCTTCCCCTTCTCCTCCCTCTTCCCGGTTTTGCCGCTGTTGTTGATTTCCGGTTGATGGCAAGTGGGGAGTGTGATTGGAGTCAACTTCCAATCGTCGTAGTCGTAGTTGGATGTCTTCTAGAAGTTGACGATTGACTGCCATTAGATCTGCCACTAAGCCAAATATCCACAGTTGAAAGCCCATTAGAATCAGAATAGCAGCTAAAACTAGGCTGGGTACGTGAGCTTTGGGAGTACCAGCGAAGTATAGGATTAACCAACGAATCCCCAGTAAGGTTCCTAGAGTAAATGGAATTGTCCCCAAGGTGATAAAGAATCTCAGGGGGTTGTAGGTCATGGAGATTCGCAGGATAGTGATTAGCGATCGCTTAACATAGGCACTGATACTCTTGACTAGACGGGAGGGGCGCAAATAGCGATTGGTGCGGATTGGGACAGAAGTGATAGCAATGCCTTTTTGTCCAGCTTGAATAATAGTTTCTAGGGTGTAAGTGTATTCATTAAAGACATTTAGCTTTAAGGCGGCTTCTCGGCTAAAAGCTCGGAATCCACTGGGAGCATCGATGATATTAGTATTGCTAGCAATTCGGACTACCCAACTACCGAATTTTTGTAGACACTTTTTGATGGGGGAGAAGTGCTTAATCTTCTGAATCGGTCGCGCCCCGATGACTATTTCGGCTCGACCTGATATAATAGGTTGTATGAGTTTGGGAATGTCATCAGCGCAGTACTGATTATCCGCATCGGTATTGACAATAATGTCCGCATTGGCTTTTAAGCAAGCTTCGATTCCTGCGATGAAAGCTTTGGCTAGTCCCTGATTGTGTTTAAAATTGACAATGTGGTCTACGCCATAAGAGCGGGCTACGTCTACGGTGCGGTCTGTACTGCCATCATTGATAATTAGCCACTCAACGGTATCTACACCCCTCAGTTGACGGGGAAGCACCGAAAGGGTAATCCCTAGGCTGTTTTCTTCGTTGTAGCAGGGGATTTGAATAATTAGTTTCGTCATCGATGGTGACGGGTTTTGGATCAAGAATAGGAAAAACTCCGGTGCCTTTGATTATCGCAGACGCAGGCAAAAGAGTTTTGGTTTCTTGATTATGGTAGGTTATTGGGGGATTATAGCAGTTTTCAATAGGGAGTCAAGGGAGTAGGGAGTAGGGAGTAGGGAGTAGGGAGTAGGGAGTAGGGACTGCGATTTTAGAGATACTCGTATTCCGTGCGATTTTTAGAAAACGCAGTGCACATCGCTGACACATATCGCATCATGTGAGCGGTCATTATTT
>NZ_JAAHGN010001104.1:0-2426 GCF_010672485.1 Moorena sp. SIO2C4
ATTTAGAATTTAGAATTTAGAATTTAGAATTTAGAATTTAGAATTTAGAATTTAGAATTTAGAATTTAGAATTTAGAATTTAGAATTTAGAATTTAGAATTTAGAATTTAGAATTTAGAATTTAGAAGGTCGAATCAATAATTAAGAAGGTCTAAGGTCTAAGGTCTAAGGTCTAAGGTCTAAGGTCGAATGAATAATTAAGACTGTAGACTGTAGACTGTAGACTGAACTAATTCTTCATTCTTCATTCTTCATTCTTCATTCTTCATTCTTCATTCTTCATTCTTCATTCTTCATTCTTCATTCTTCATTCTTCATTCTTCATTCTTCATTCTTCATTCTTCATTCTTCATTCTTCATTCTTCATTCTTCATTCTTAAATGAACTTATTGGATAATTCCAGGATGATGGTGAGAGTGGTCTAGGTGTTGGAGAGTTTGGGAATCAATACCCATTTCAGAGGCATAGGGAGCCAAGAACTCACCCTCTGACATGGTAGTAGGATTAACAGCCACGGCTTTTTCCATGGTGTCTGCACTAGCGAATTGATTTTCCTGAACCCAGGCTTGATACTCTTCGGGTGTTTCAACGATCAACCGGGTTTTCATTCCTCCATGGTAGGACCCGCAGAGTTCAGCACAGATGATCGGGTAATCACCCACTCTAGTGGCTGTAAACCCTAGTTGACTAGTCCGACCTGGGATAGCATCTTGCTTAATCCGAAACTCTGGCAACCAAAAGGCGTGGATCACATCGTTAGCTTCGATATTCAGCTTAACCAGTTGTCCCACTGGGACATGCATTTCCCCAGAGATAACACCGGTTTCAGGGTAGGTGAAAATCCAGGCATACTGCATACCGGCGACATTAACCTCTAGGGGTTGACCTTGGCCTTCTTGTCCTGGAGGCGCTCCAATACCTAGGGCAACTGTGCCTTGACCCGGAGCCATGGCAATCAGACTTTCATTCCCCTCTTGCCCAGATGGTGACATCTGATGATTGTGGGCAATTTCCTGTTGATGGTGGTCATGAGAAGCCATGGGATCCAGACCTCCCATAGCGTTGTAGACCTCAAAGCTATAGACAGCTAGGACAAAGACAATCACCGTCGGGATTGCGGTCCAAAGCATTTCTAGGGGAATATTGCCATGGGTCGATGGCCCATCGGTTTGGTCATTTTTTTGTCTACGAAATTTGATGACTATTAGGATAAGTGCCCCTTGGATGAGGAGAAATAGACCAGTGGAAATGGTCATCATCAAGTTGAACAGACCATCTACATCACCGGCTTCTGAGGAGGCAGCTACTGGCATAAGTCCATGATTCTGACCGTACCAGAGACTAATCAGGGTTATGAAAATGCCAGCAATAAGGGTTGAAATTTGGCTTGGAATGTTCACGAGGTTAGGGTTGAATACTTATATCAACAAAACTAACAGGGATTATCAAGGCAGGCGAGGCACCAACATACTTAGTGTCCTAAAATGTCAGGGCATGGCTATATTTTTAAGGAAAATCAGCCTTCTGGTGAGCTACTCCCCCCCATAGTTCCCACATTAGAGACAACAAAGACAACAATTCTGATGCTCTGCTAGCAGTGAGGGGCGTGAGTAGAGGATATAGAGCTAGCTTGGCTTGCTCTATTAACTAAGGTAAAGCAGTTAAACAATTGATTGGGTCAAACCTTGAGATTTTTAGACTTTTTTTTAGGATCACTAGCCCAGCACCTGAAAAATTTTCAGAAAACTTAAGATTTTATTCAATAAAACTTAACATAGCTAAAAAAAATATAAAAAAGTAAATCAATAGTAAATCATTGAGTCTAAGTAACTATGACCCTTTAGACCAGGGGAATAGCAATCTGAAAAATCTCTAAAGCTTCAGAAATTAAGGAAAAGGCTGGTTACAGTGGTATAGGAATAGAGATGATCCTTGAGATTGGCAATCTTCTACCAAGGAAAATGAGCCACTACTCAGGATTTGATTAACTTAGTTTGCATTTTCCTATTGCAGATGGCTATAGCTCAATCGGCTCTTGATCACAATCAGAATGGTGTAACCTCCAACAACCTGACCCAGCCCCAGGCCAGGATTCGGAGCTTGGTGTGGAAAATTGCGATCGCAACCCTGCTGTTGATGGCAGTAGGCAGTGCCACCAGGGTGATGAATGCTGGTCTAGCTTGCCCAGACTGGCCCTTATGCTATGGTCAGCTGGTGCCAAGCCAGCAGATGAATTTGCAAGTATTTTTAGAGTGGTTTCACCGCCTTGATGCTTCCTTGATTGGTATTAGTGCGATCGCTCTCGCTAGCTTATCTTGGTGGCATCGGCGGGATTTACCCAACTGGCTGCCCTGGATATCCACATTTGCTCTAGGGCTAATTATTTTCCAAGGAGTCCTGGGCGGACTGACGGTTACAGAACTGCA
>NZ_JAAHGN010001105.1:0-2424 GCF_010672485.1 Moorena sp. SIO2C4
TGAACGGTTGCGTCATCGCAACCGTTCTACTAGCTTAACCATCGCTACCTTTGAGCCCTCCGGAATCCGATAAAACATCGATTCACCAATAAACGCTCCACCAATTACAATGCCCAAAATTCCTCCTGCTAGCTGATTTCCCTGCCAAGTTTCAAAGCTGTAGGCCCATCCAGCCTTATAAAATTGCCAATAAATTTCCTTAAGTTCTGGAGAAATCCAAGTAGTTTCACGGTCAGCACAACCATTCATTACCCCTAAAAAGTCTCGGTTAATGCTGACACTAAATCGTTCCTGATTTAGGACACGACGCAGAGATTTAGGATAGCGAAACCGCTCATCCAGAGGAATTATAGCACGTTTTCGGCTTGAGTACCAGCCTAAATTATCAGTATCATCTGCCATCAGGAAATAGCCTTGAGCATACCCTTGAATTAAGTAATCAATATCGATTTCCATTAACAGAACTGTGTAAGTAAGAACTAAATTAGTTAAGTAAAATTAAACGTAACATACTAGCGGTTCACACTTCTCTTAAAAAAAAATGGGCTTCAAAGAAATAGGCTTTATTACCTAGATTAATAGGTCTAACTAAGTTAGTTTTAACAAACCCAGTTTTTTGACTGAATTTCTCCCCTGTCTCCCCAATCTTCCCACTCTTCCCCCTCTTCCCTTTCCACTTTCCCTTTTCCCCTAATCATGGCAAGCTGTTGATGATTCAAGGTTGATTGGCAACAAGTGCTGTATTGGTTCGGTTCCCCCCTACTGGAGAGATAAAGTCATGGTTACAAATTCTAATGTCAAACAGTTGCTCAAAATTTTAATCGGTGCCGCCTGGATAGACGGTAAAGTTCAGGCAGAGGAACGGGAATATCTGTATAAAGTCGCCCAGGAATATGGAGTTGCTGACGACCCAGAGATTAAACCGTTACTGTATGAACTCAAAGCTGTGTCAGCAGATGAATGCTACAGTTGGGTGGAACAGTATTTAGGCGATCGCCCTAGTCCAGAAGACTATCAGCGCTTGATTGAAGCCCTCAGTGCTTTAATTTATAGTGATGGGCTGGTAGACACAGAAGAAGCCAAACTTCTCAATCGCTTGCAGTTACTCGACCCCAGCAATCCATCTCAGCAGTCGAGTAGTCAAAAAGTACTCAAAGCAATTCAAAAAATTTACCGCCGGTGGATTAATAAGCAATTTACTGATTGATTACTGCCTCAGTAGGTCAGTGGGTAAGTGTTGAGTAATCAGTCCTGAAAAGTTCAGGACTTACCCAGCAACTATAGGTCTAGGGTCACCCTGAGCACTCTCCTACTACACTCCACACGCGGTCAACCAGTCACCCCACCCCCTTGGGCTAATGTGACAATTTTTGATCTGGCAAGTGGTTGGCAACTCATGGAATGTTACTAGCGTCAAATTACTCAGATTGTGCCGAAATGATTGCTATTAAACAGGCATAATCTGGTTTTTTATGCTTATTTTGAGCAAAAAAAACAATTTTATTGAACCTAGGAACATCTAGCATCTGATTGGTTCTATTTACTTAAGAACACATTAATTTAAGAGAATGCCTTCCATGCTTAACCTAAATCATTTTCAATCAGGAACTGCTGCTGTTTTAGCTCTTGGACTCACCGCCACCACCATGGCTCCCCTAGTCGCACCTGCTCCCTCCTTTGCCCAAAGCACTAACTTTATCGATGTTTCATCCAACTACTGGGCAAGTGAGTTTATTGGGGAATTATCCCAGCGCGGTATTATTGCCGGATTTCCTGATGGCTCCTTCAGACCAAATGCACCAGTGACCCGCGCTCAGTTTGCGGCAATGCTGCGTAAAGCAAATCAAGATTTCAATAAACCCGCCATTCGCGGTGGCAACAGTTTCGTGGATGTTGCTTCCAACTACTGGGCAAATCCTGCCATTCAGGAAGCCTACCAAACCGGATTTCTGAGTGGTTACCCTGGTAATATCTTTAGACCTGAACAAAATATTCCCCGTGAACAAGTTTTAGTTGCCCTTTCTAATGGACTGAATTTCTCTTCCAGCGGTTCTACCTCAGAACTGGTCAGTTTCTACCGCGACGGCAGCCAAATTTCTAACTTTGCCCGTGCTCCCATCGCTGCTGCTACAGAAAATCGTTTGGTGGTTAATTATCCTAACGTTGCCTTTCTCAATCCGACTCGGAATGCAACTCGTGCAGAAGTTGCAGCTTTTATGTACCAAGCGCTGGTGGCAACAGAACAAGCCCCAGTGATTAGCTCCCAATACATTATCGATCCCAATCCAGCACCTGTAGCCTTCACAATTCCTGCAGGTACTTCTATTCCGGTTAAGTACAAAAAAGATAAAATTCTGCTCGCCCAAGAGGAAACTATTCCCCTAACCCTGACAGTGGATTTAAACATTACCACTGCTGATGAGA
>NZ_JAAHGN010001106.1:0-2416 GCF_010672485.1 Moorena sp. SIO2C4
TTCTGGAATCACAAGTTACTACTACATCTGGGTAGTGGTAGGAACGAACTGAAGATATTTTTACCTTCACATCTGCGATATAAACCTCACAGCTACTGTCTTGTAGGTGAGTATTTAGATCACTGGCCAGATTTAAAGCAATCCGGTTGTGGGGTTTCGAGCCTCCGGTCATGGCGAAGACTTCCCCATCAATATACTCATAACGAATCTCTTGAGTCGGTTCCCACTCCAGGTATTCTTGGGGAGTCATCCGGTAAGGCTGTGGACTGGCAATCATGGTTTTTTGCAATCAATAGACTTCGCGGCAGTTGTCGGGAACAGCGGATCTGGGAACAGGGAACAGTGGACAAGAATTGACGTTACAATTTTCGGACGGACTGTCCCAACACTGGTACTCAAGGTTTAACATGAGGGCAAGCCCGCCCCTAACCCACCCTACGCACTAAATTAATTCTAAATTCTAAATTCTAAATTCTAAATTCTAAATTCTAAATTCTAAATTCTAAATTCTAAATTCTACTTGGTGGTGCGTTACGGGGCGGCCTATTCTAATACTGGCTACGAAGTGGAAAATTAGGGCAAGCCCGCCCCTAACACACCCTACGCACTAAATTAATTCTAAATTCTAAATTCTAAATTCTTCATTCTAAATTCTTCATTCTAAATTCTTCATTCTTCATTTCAGATGTTTTTGCCAGGCCAATCGTGCTGCTCCCACCATCCCCGCTCGATTACCTAATTCTGCTTTAAGTAACTCTAAACCAGTACGGGAGGAAGGCAAAACTCGTTGCTCTATTTCTGCTAGAGTTGTTGGCAAGAAAAATTCGGCACTAGCACTGATGCCACCACCAATGATAATGGCTTCTGGTGTCAGTGGATAAATAAAACTAGTTAGCCCAATCCCTAATAAGCGTCCGTAATCTGCCCAAAATTCTAAAGCTTCCTGGTTTCCTTGCTGGGCTAATTTACCAAGTTCTGCTGGTTCTTTGCCACTGTTGCCTCGGATTGCCCTAATGGAAAGGTATTGCTCTAGAGAACCCCGATTACCAGTATTAGACTCGGGACCATCGGGATATAGATTAATTAACCCCAACTCCCCAGCAGACCCGAGATGACCTGTGAAGAGTTGACCATCGAAAATTATTGCCCCTCCTACTCCTGTGCCTAGGGTGAGTAGAATCAAATTCCTAAACCGACGACCAGCCCCTAACCAAGCTTCTCCTAAACCAGCACAGTTAGCATCATTAGCAACAACTGTGGGATAACCGACTTTGGCTTCTAACTCATCGGCTAGGGGAACATCGTGCCAATCCGTTAGGTTAATCGCAACCTTAGCAATTCTACCAGCAACATCGGCAGGGCCAGGACATCCAAGCCCGATACCAATCACGTCTTCCCTGGTATCGAGACGAGAGATTGCTGCTACTATTGCTTCGATCACCGCTGTCGGTGTTGCAGGTTGGGGTGTATCTACTGTTAGAGACTCCAGTTCGGTTCCATCTTCACGGAAGCGTCCCAACTTAATCGCAGTGCCACCTAAATCAATGCCTATGGCTTGGGTCATTAGTTTTGAGTCATTTGTCCTGAGTCATTTTAAGGCAAAAGGCAAAAGGCAAAAGGCAAAATGCAAGAGGGTTTTATAAAATTTCAATGTTTCTGACGAAATCGGGGATTAATCAACTCACTTAATCCTTCTCCTACTAAGGACAATCCTACCACCATCAGTGTCATGGCTAAACCAGGGAAAAGCGCTGTCCACCAAATGCCAGTTGGTAAGGCATCGAGGGCTTGACGTAAGTCATGACCCCACTCTGGGGTTTGTTCTGGCAATCCTAATCCTAAAAATCCCAGTCCTCCCAAGATTAAAATGGCATCAGCGGCGTTGAGGGTAAATAGAACTGGTACACTTTGAATCACATTGAGAAATAGGTAGCGCGATAATATCCTACCAGGGGAAGCTCCCAGGGCTTGAGCGGCTTCGATGAACAATTCAGTTTTGACGCTAGTGGTGTGATTCCGGACTACCCGATAGTATTGGGGGACATAGGAAATACTTAATGCGATCGCAGCATTGAAGACTCCTCTACCGACTACAAAGGCCAGAGTCACCGATAGCAGTAGTCCTGGCAAGGTATAGATCGTATCCATTAAAAACAGTAATACCCGATCGAGTTTGCCACCGAGATAACCACTTATTAACCCCAAAGGGACACCAATTATCAGGCTGAGGGTGGTGGCGAGAACGACTACTTTTAGAGCAGCTTGAGAGCCAAACCAGGTGCGAGAGAAGACATCATAACCCTGGCGAGAGGTACCAAACCAGTGATTCCAGCTCGGTGGTTCATGAATGGGATTACTGAGGGACTGGGTAGGGTCTTGTAGCCATCCCCAAGCTTGAAAGGTGGGAGCGAAAAGA
>NZ_JAAHGN010001107.1:0-2410 GCF_010672485.1 Moorena sp. SIO2C4
TCATTTGTAACGTGACAACGTTGGGATTATTCGGTCCTTCATTCCCTCGTAAGTCATACTTGTAGCCGAGAAAATTTACTCGCTGATTTTTTTCATCTAGGTAGAATTTTACCCATGAATGGTAACCAGAAATGGTGCCAAGAGTTTCTCGTTTATCTCCAGAGCGGATATTGTATTTTCCTTCCCCAACAAATACATGCTCAAAGCCAGAAGCGAAGTGAGTTGATTTGCCCTTGTAGTAATTGGTGTAGTGTTCAAACCAGATTCGCTGTAGCTTGATTCTAAATTGCTGCTCCGAAAGATTTTCACCTAACTCTTCGTTAATATAGTTTCGGGCAAGTTGGATCGGTTTGGTAGAGAGAATCAGAGAAATAAAATCTAATTGCTCATGTTCTTCTTCCTCAGGAGTAAATTCTGGGTCAAGAGAGCGGATGGCGTAGTTATCTAAGAGTTTAATGAAACTGCTATAGGTGCGGGTTTCATCGAACAATTTGTCTTCATTAACTTTATAGAATAAGGGTCGGGTAGCTAAGTCGATTTCACGTTGACCGCTAGCTTTGACCTGCTCATCTAATAGAATGTCAGCAGTTTCGTCTTCCCATTCTCCGGAGCTAGTGCGAGTGCTAACCGAGAATTGGTTTTCGTCACTTTCCCAAATTTGTTGATAAATATTGGTTTCGCTCATGTCTCTATTTTTTAAGTCAAATGATCTAAAGGTTGTTGAGGATATCTATGCCAAGTTGAATGATTGACGGTCAACGGTCAACGGTCAATAAATCTATCCTAGGCTCACTATTTTCAGGAGACAGTACCCTTGAGGGTACTTTTTTCTTGCTCCTGCGGGGTAGTTTCAAATCTGATTTGTAATTATACTCAAATCTTGCACCATTATCAATAAGCTTGGTTCATGTCGGGTGGGCAGTGCACCAGACAGATAATCAAGCTTGCAAAGCGCTTTGGTAGGCACTGCCCACCCTTGGTTCATGTCGGGTGGGCAGTGCACCAGACAGATAATCAAGCTTGCAAAGCGCTTTGGTAGGCACTGCCCACCCTACTGCTTGGTTCATGTCGGGTGGGCAGTGCACCAGACAGATAATCAAGCTTGCAAAGCGCTTTGGTAGGCACTGCCCACCCTACTGCCCACTACGATTAATGACTGAAGCAGGGGGTAGTTTCAAATCTGATTTGTAGTTATACCAATTCTGTAAATTACAGCTAGAGATCAATTTCGTCTCCCCATTTCCCCCATCTCCCCGCGCCCGATCCTGATTGAGATGGCGACAATGCAATAGTTTTACAACACCTACACCACCGATTAAACTCGCTTAACCCACTACACCCACTCCGGCTACTTTTTGTTACCACAATGCAATAGTTTTACAGCACCCACTAAACCCATTACTCCTATTTAGTCTACTACTCCTATTGCTAGCACTCCACCCATCCTTCCCCCGATACTCCTTAAGATGGCGACAATGCAATAGTTTCAAAGCGCCCACACCACATATTTAGCTCACTTAACCTACTCCACCCACTCCAGCTCCTTGCGACAATGCAATAGTTTTTCTAATCCCTTGAATCTTCTCCAAAATGTGGTTATAATAATAGTATCGTTAAAGCAATGGTTATTGCCTCATGATGATTTCTACCGCACAAGCCGCTGAATTACTGGGTGTTTCTGCCACTCGGGTTCGTTTCCTTCTGGGCAAGGGCAGAGTCAAAGGAGCGTATAAGGTGGGTAGAACTTGGGTGATTCCTCTGTTTGATGGCATGCCAGTGGTCACCCCTGGCACTCGTGGACCAAAGCGGAATTGGTCAAAGCGTACAAATTACACGAAGGCTGTGATCCACGTTAATCAGAAAGTCATTCGCCAAAATCACAACACCGGGGAACGCAATCCAGTGATTACGGTAAAACGAGGCTCTAAAAACATTTACGGTCATACGGTAGAAGTCAATGGCCCTTGTCGGGTGATGTATCGCCCTGATAATCCGCTACATTGTGGCGCAAGGGTGTGGATTGAGACTATCTCGGATTTTCAAGTTATCTGAGCCAAGACTTTCACGGGGTGACAAGCAGCTTGAAAGCATGAACCAGCGAGGTTTGAATCACATCGACCAAGAGTAAAAAGCGATTTTTTTGATCATTTTCATAAAAATGGCAGGTATAGCATTTTTATTTGAGATGTAAACCTAAGAGGTATTTTTTTATCCAATAAAACTCCGTATATCTTTCCCCTCTTGCCTGCCCCCCTTACTAGATACCGTTGGCGAAATTAATATTTGTTTACACAAGGGTAGCAGATGGGTAACTTTAAGTTCATGCTCCCCCAGAATTGGGGGTTGGGGGGCTATAAAGACTGCTGTCTTCAGGCTGATATTTCTAAATGTTAAATTCGCCAGCAGTATC
>NZ_JAAHGN010001108.1:0-2408 GCF_010672485.1 Moorena sp. SIO2C4
GAGCAGAGCCATTCCCTCGCGGATTGAGATTGCCACGCTTGGGGTGGCATGGATCCTCTTCTTTGGCAGCATATGCACTCATGGACGGAAAAACCTGCACTCCAATGTCTCGATGGACGTGACAGAATCCGTGGGGACAGGGCTAAAAATCTAGAACTTGCTATTGAAGCATTCCAACAAGCTTCGTCCGTTCGCACCACACAAGACTTTCCCATGGCTTGGGCAATGACTCAAAGCAACCCTCAAAACAACCTTGGTCTGCCCATAATGACAGAATCCGTGGTGATAGGCAAGAGAATCTGAAAAAAGCGATTGTTGCATACCAACTAGCGTTAATGCTTACTATCGCTTTATTACCCACTCCCGACTCCCTACTCCCGATTCCCTAATCCCTATTTCTTTTTAAGAGAAACTAATGATGGGACAAAAGCAGAGAGTCGTAGATGAATTATCTTGGCTTGATTAAACAAGCCATCTTTGATTAAGTGAGGCAGAGCCTGAGGTCTGACATTGTAAATATTGTTGTCTATGACCTTTACTTTGCCTCCTTCTTGCTCGAAGAAACCCGATTGTAATAACTGGTTGAAATAGTACTGGTCACCAAAATGTCCTGCTCTCATATCTGAGTCATCTTGTTCTGACATCAGAGTAATCCAGCCATCAATCATTTTAGTAATGAATTGGCATTTTTTTAAGGCGAATACTCCTGTATTAATGTGTTTATGTGATTTATAGCCAATAAATTTATAGGGTTGTTTACTATAGTCAACATTAGGTTCTTTTGCTATACATAAATAACAGTCATCAAGAAACACAAAAATATCGGAAATATCCCCAATTACCAAGGTATCTGTATCCATAAATAAGGTTTTTTCGTAAGGACTCATTTTCAAGATATCTGCTTTGAGTTTATGAGGATTTTTGTTTCTTTTTAAAGGATAGACTGTACAGCCATCTAACTCCCCAATGGCGCAATCGGTAAATAGGGATATCGGGATGGTAGGATTGGATTTCTTGAAAAATTTATAAGCATTAAGAAATTCTCGTTTAAATTTTTCCCCAATCGCTAAATAAATTACACCACAGTCGTGGCTTGAGGACATCAAGTCATTCTTTTGACTAGGGTTTTCCTGGAAACCTTTACTATGGTTTTTACTATGGTGTTTATACAGACCTTCTAATAAAGCCTCGCCAAAATTATCCTCTGACCACTGGAAGTTAGGGTTAAGGGACAGCCCTAAGCGATACTCAGCTACTGCTTCAGCTGCCATCCCTTTTCGGGCTAGGGCTTTGGCTAAGGTGATATGATACTGATGGTGATCAGGGTTGAGGTCAATGGCTTTACGGTAAAATGCGATCGCAGCTTCGAGATGACCTTGTTTCTCCAAGACTTCCCCCAAGTTGTGATGAGACGAAGATATCTTGGGGTTAAGCCCAATCCCACGACGGTAAGCGATAATAGCTTGGTCAAGCTGACTATTTTCTGTGTAAGCTTCCCCTAATTTATGCTGAAAGCCGCAGAAGTATTGTGCCTTTTCTGGTATTGCCAGTAAATCAATTCTCTCAGTGTTGAGGCTGGTCTTTGGTTGTATTGGTTGTAACTCGTAATCATGTCGCCTCAGAAAATCGTAAATCTGATGTCGATTCCCGAGGGTTCGTTTAAATACTTGCTCATTAATCTCAATCACCATCCGAGGTTGATGTTGATATATCGTCTCTTCAGCTCCTTTGAGGGCTTTTAACTCCCAACCTTCTACATCAAACTTGATCAAGTCTAGCTGGGTAAACTCAAAGGAATCTAATCGAACAGCTCGAATGGTTTGTGAGTTATCGGAATAGGAGCAAAAACTCTCTCCTGTGTTTGGTCTAATCACCAAATTCAGGGTTTCTTCTTGGTCTGAAAGGGCATAGTTATAGGATTCTGCCCCTGGTACATTTAATTTGAGACATTCATAAGCTTCTGGCAGGGGTTCAAATGCTAACACTCGACCAGTTATCCCAACTTTATTCAGGTAAGCAATGGTGTGATCGCCAATGTTGGCACCAACATCTATGGCAACACCACCCCTTGGTATATGAGGTAAAATCCCCCTCAACAGTGATTGATCGTGATCTAAGCGTCCTACTTTTGGTATTAATTGAGTCCTATAGGTGTCATTTTCAATTAATGCAATACCATTCCAAAATTTGATTGCCATAGTTAAGTTTTAAAGGGAACAGGGAATAGGGAGCAGGGAGTAGGGAGTAGGGAGTAGGGAGTAGGGAGTAGGGAGTCGGGAGTCGGGAGTCGGGAGTCGGGAGTAGGGAGTAGGGAGTCGGGAGTCGGGAGTCGGGAAAAAATCCTGGGCTTTTCTAGAGTCGTTATGATAAATTAATACCTAAAGTATAGGCAAAAGGCAAAAGGCAAG
>NZ_JAAHGN010001109.1:0-2407 GCF_010672485.1 Moorena sp. SIO2C4
TTATGCGGATCAGGGGGGTTAGGTAACAGGATTTGGGAAATGTCGTTGTCAGTCAATGGTTGGTGAGCACTCAATCGCTAAAAACCTGCACCGGTTCTAGGGAGCGAACCTATAAGTCATAGCTTATGAGTGAGACAGCGATTGCTTTGGCACACCGTCAAATGGCTACGACACGACCTTTTGGGTTCCAATCAACCGCAAAATCTTCTCTATATCATCAGCAATCGACCGGAGTGCCGTGGTGATAGAAGAATAACCGTGGTAGCGTAAGATAGCGATGACTAAACTACGGTACATTGAGAGATTGCCAGGAGCATTACCAAATTGTATCCTGGAACTATCCTGATCAAGTACCACGTCCTTAACCCAATGTAAACGATTTTCAATTCCCCAATCACCACGAATGCCTTGGGCAAATTGTGCGGCATCGAGACATTTACTACTAATATAATAAGCGAGTTGTTGGTAGGGCTTACCTGCTCTTGTACCGATGCGTTCTAGTTTGACAAGACTAGCTAGACCTTGCCACTCGTCACTTATGCATATGATGTCATCAAAAACAGATACAGTTAATGTGGTGAGACGGTCACTTCTTTTTTCCCGGCTTATGTCAACACTTATGGGTTGAGTTTTTTGAGTGTTGAGTTTGATTTGTTTGTAGAGATTTTTGGGATTACCTTTCACAGCCATTACATAGTCGTTTCCACTTTCGACAATTAGTTTGACAGTTTTTTTTGACAGTGTAAAGCCTCAAAGCTCAATATTACTCCTTCTATCCCTAAATTGGCTAAAAGCAACGGCACAACGTCAATTTCACTACTTTTTTTATTACGAAATTGTTCTAGGGCTAGGGCTACTCCACAGCGACTACTGAAAACAGAAACTACCGAAACGAAGTCTTGATAAGCTTGAGCATAATTATTCACTGTCCCTTTGATACTTTTGCCATCAACTCAAGCACCAATCACCCTCTTGGGTAGGCACACCATCCCTAATCCAGTTGGTCAAAACTTGGGCTAATTGAGTAAAATCAATACTCATCATTACTCTCCGAAAAGTCGAGTAATAGGAAAACCCATTGGTGGTAAATCTAAGTTTTCGAGCAAGGCTTGGTGATGACGACGAGCAAAATCTTCCAAGGCTCGATAACCATAGCAATCGCTCATCGTTGCCATAATCACCAACAGCCAAATTAACCGCGTTTTCCTCTGGGAGCACGAAAATCTGGGAGCTGGGCTAACGCTTCGATCAGATTAGTTTTCATCAGGGAGAGGAACGAGAGTTCCATATTGAGTTCACTTTGATAGTTTACACTAGTTTCTGGCTACTCTAATTTTCTGTGATCACAATGAATTAGCCCTGCTTTTTTAAGGGGGATTTAGGGGGATCTCCGAGTTTGAAGACACGCCCTAGGGGTGGGTTCCTCTTACCTGCTCCCTGCTCCCTAAAACCCACGATTTTGTACAGCAACAGGCCGTCAGCCTTTGGCCAGGCTACGCGAATGGCTGACGGCTGACGGCTGACGGCTCACCGCTGAATGCTTAGCTAAGCTTGTGGTTCGGCAACTATTGAGCTAGCTGTACTAAAGTGAAAGTTAGTGTAATCACTGCTAACTTTCACCATGGCTAGAATTCGAGGTATAGGGTTGATTATCCAAGCCCTGATACCAGTTATTTACCTATTAGTAGTTATTCTAACCTTAGCCACGATTGTGCTGGATATCAACAGTCTTGTGGGTGGACCAGTACAAGAAATCGATAGCGCTCTGGTGACTATCAGTGGCAAATTCGAGCAAACGGGAAATGTTATTGGTAGTGCCATAGCACCGATTGGTGATCTAGATAAAAAACTGGCTAAAACGGTCGAAACAATTGATAGTATTCCTGAAGAAATAGAGCTTCCGACTATTCCGATTCCTGATGCTGAACTGCCGATTAAACCAAAAGTTAAATTGAGCAGCAGGGAGTTAAACAAGCCAGTTGTGTTCGTATTTGATATTCCCAAGATTCCTAAAGAACCTATTCTTAAGATTCCTAAGGTGCGAGTTGAGATTGAAAAGGTACCTGTTGCTTTACCTGATATTCCTGGAGTGAAGGTTAGTGTATCAGGACTAAAAGAAACGAAAGCCCTTTTAACTAAGAATGTTGAAATTATTGGCACTTTAAATAAAGTTATTGGCATTCTTCCCAATCTTGAGGTGATTAGAGACCATTACCAAAGACTAATTGTTGGGGAGCAGGGCTTACTAGTAATCATTCAAAAAATTTGCCGTAATCTATTCATTATGATCATCCTGTTGGCAGGGACTGTCATGCTTTCACTACCCTGGTTGGTTGTGAAATATATCAAGTGGGCTTCCCCTCAGGTAACTGCTGGATGGCAATTAATCAGGGGAGTATCTCAATAG
>NZ_JAAHGN010000111.1:0-11476 GCF_010672485.1 Moorena sp. SIO2C4
ACTGGCATGCAGCTTGGCACTCGATGGGAGAATATCGAACCATTTCGGTTAAATGCTGACTGCCAGCAGAAGCCGAGCTGTTTTGAAATTATTTTCATTCAGGATAATATTCGCTACCAATACGGATTTTCCTTAGACCAAGAGCGGGTGTACGAAGAGTGGCTAATCGCGTATCCCAAAGGACGTCCTCAAACGTGGTTTGAGCGTAACTATCGTTCAGAAGAACAGGAGTATGATTGGTATTTTGGGCGAGGGCTGAAAGGCGAGAAGGAACGTATTAAGGGTTTTGTTCGCCCCAATTCTTTATTTCTATCTCATGCCGCCCAAAATAACCATCCTCAGTTAGGAAAGATATTTATCTGGTTTAGCTCTAAGTTAAAGTTAATTCCAGCAAGGTTCCAAAATCTATCTAATTTTACTGCTTTGAAATTTGATAGATATACTAATTATAGTGAAAATTTTTTAAAATTAATCAAGGGAGGTCATATCGACATATCAAATGGTATCCAACGATTATGTGAAATTGGAGGATATTGGATAAATGCTTTGGATAATGGATAAATTTTAATTATTGATCAACTAGACCGCAGCTTACATTCAGAAATATCAACCTATTTAATCAAGGAATTTAATGATAAAGCAGCTAATCAAAATAACGCTCAATTGATTGTTACTACCCACGATACAACTTTCCTAGATCGAGACATAGTAAATCAAGACCAGGTATGGTTGATGGAGAAAGATAGCAACAATAGCACTAAGCTCTATTCTTTACTAGATTTTAAAATTCGTGAGGATGAGTCCCTACAGAAAGGCTACCTCAAAGGTCGATATGGAGCGGTTCCCTTTGTTAGTGGGCTGGATAGTTATGATACCTACAAGACCACTAAAAATTGATCTGACTAGACCATCAAGGGGTGCATATTCTAAAAGCTGTTTGACCCGGTGGTGCGTTACGGGACGGGCTGTTCCAACGCTGACCACGAGGCGGAAAATGAATGCGAGCCCGTCCCTAACGCACCCTACACAACTACTGCCCTCCTACGGAGAATGGCAACAAAATCACTAGGGAATTCGTCAACTATCCCGAATTATGATTGGTCGCTCTACTTGTTGACTCGAACACTATGACGCTACACTCCAGACTCTATCGCTATTGTTGGTTAGGATTACTAGTGATGATTCTGCCACTTTCCGCTTGTGCTAGTGATCCTTCCCCTGAGCAGCTATTGGAACAAAACCAGGAACGTTGGGAAACTCAAAAGCTTGATAACTACCGGTATAGATTGCAGGTAAGTTGCTATTGTATTGGTGAAGTCACCAACCCAGTTGTGGTAGAAATCCGTAATGGTGAAACGACTTCGATTGTTGCTGCTGATAGCGGCAAACCAGTTAATCGGAAATTTTTTAATACCTATGATTCGGTCTCGAAGCTATTCGATGTTGTCCAAAAGGCTATTGATAAGGATTATTATAAGCTTGATGTTACCTACGACCCGACTTTAGGTTATCCAACTCAAATCGATATGGACTTCAGAGCAGAGATGGCGGATGATGAAAGAACTTTGACTATTGGGAATTTGGAAGAATTAAAGTAAGGTGGGCAAAGTAATATAATTGTAAGCTATCAGCTATCAGCTATCAGCTATCAGCTATCAGCTATCAGCTATCAGCTATCAGCTGATAGCCTGTCGCCACGCTACCGAAAGAGTTTATGCCCATAGCGCACGCTACACCAAAGAGCTTTTGAATAAAACAAGCTGACGGCTGACCGCTGACTGCTGAATGCTTACATATAATTTATAATAATCCAAATAATTCAACGGTTTTTGCCCACCCTACGATCTACAAACTAAAACCCAAGTAGGGTGGGCAAAGTAATCTAATTTATAATAATCCAAATAATTCAACGGTTTTTGCCCACCCTACAAGACTAAAACCCAAGTAGGGTGGGCAAAGTAATATTATTTATAATAATCCAAATAATTAAACGGTTTTTGCCCACCCTACAAGACTAAAACCCAAGTAGGGTGGGCAAAGTAATCTAATTTATAATAATCCAAATAATTCAACGGTTTTTGCCCACCCTACAAGACTAAAACCCAAGTAGGGTGGGCAAAGTAATATTATTTATAATAATCCAAATAATTAAACGGTTTTTGCCCACCCTACGATCTACAAACTAAAACCCAAGTAGGGTGGGCAAAGTAATATTATTTATAATAATCCAAATAATTCAACGGTTTTTGCCCACCCTACAAGACCGATGAGTAGATGAGTAGGGTGGGCAAAGTAATCTAATCTAGAAGAATCAAAAGAACTAAACGGTTTTTGCCCACCCTACAAGCTACAAACTAAAACCCAAGTAGGGTGGGCAAAGTAATATTATTTATAATAATCCAAATAATTCAACGGTTTTTGCCCACCCTACAAGCTCACAAAGTTAAAAAGTGATATAATGAAAATTACACCATTACTGACACCTGTTGTGGTAGGTTGTATAGTTACAGCTGCTCCGGTAGCGTTGGCGGATAGTCCCTTAACTAGTACTCCTTTTGCTAAGGCATATAAAGATGTTGATATGATTACATATGCCTCGGTTTATGGACTTGATGATAAGGTTTTCCAAAACCTAAGCAACCCCAATATTACCCATGATGTGCGAGCAGCGATTATCAACCAACTTGGGTTTTCTGTTGAGCCAAGCCAGAGGGCTAATCAGTATCTTGAGTATATTGCTCGCAGCCGTAGTCAGCAGCCATCAGCGATTACCCTTGAGATGTTAACGGCAGCAGAAGCCCTAGCGCTAGGCTATTTACTAGCCATGGATGACCCTACTTTGGAGAGTGTTGTTGCCGTAGCCAATCGCTCTAGATCAAGCAGTAGTCTGGGACAAGTTCAGCGAGCTAATGCTCTATTATTATTGGATGCAGCAGTTGTGAAGGATCCTGAGGATTTCTCTATTGCTTTCATCCGTAGCCTTGTTAAGGCACAAAAATCATTACGGGCAGGGATTGGGAATTGGTGTGCGGTTTACCAGAATGTTTTTTCGGTATTAAAGGACTTTCCCCGTCAACGAAACATGCGCCCTGAAGCGATTGATATGGTTAACGATTATATTAGAGGTTACCGGAACTATTGTAATAGTCGCTCTATTTCTCGTTGACTGGGATTTGGAATGCGATCGCAAAACCCAATCGAGTTAAGAGTCTACAAGAGAGCGATCGCAAAACCCTCCCTGCTCCCTGCTCCCTGCTCCCTACTCCCTATTCCCTATATACAACCAAATTCCACAGCACATCAATACCTCTGCCCACATAGTCTGAATCCTGGTGTTGTTCAATCCATTCGGTTAAAGTGGGGATAATGGATCTTTTGCCCAATTCACCCAAGGCATCGGCTGCACTCCAACGCACAGAATAGTCATTATCCTCAAGCAGTGCTAGTAGGCCGTTGACTACGGTGTCTGAGCTGTTGCCCAATTTACCCAAGGCATCGGCTGCCCTACTACGCACATAAGATTCATTATCCTGAAGCAGTGCTAGTAGGCCGTTGACTACGGTGTCTGAGCTGTTGCCCAATTGAACCAAGGCATGGGCTGCACTACTACGCACAGAAGAGTCATTATCCTGAAGCAGTGCTATTAGGCCGTTGACTAGGGTGTCTGAGCTGTTGCCCAATTCAACTAAGGCATGGGCTGCACGACTACGCACATAAGATTTATGATCCTGAAGCAGTGCTATTAGGCCGTTGACTACGGTGTCTGAGCTGTTGCCCAATTCACCCAAGGCTCTAGCTGCACTACTACGCACATCAGATTCATTATCCTGAAGCAGTGCTAGTAGGGTGTTGACTACGGTGTCTGAGCTGTTGCCCAATTTACCCAAGGCATGGGCTGCCCTTCTACGCACATCAGAGTCATTATCCTCAACCAGTGCTAGTAGAGCCTTGACTATGTTTTCCTTGACTACGGTGTCTGAGCTGTTGCCCAATTGAACCAAGTTATAGGCTGCCCTCCTACGCACATTAGAGTCATTATCCTGAAGCAGTGCTAGTAGGGTGTTGACTACGGTGTCTGAGCTGTTGCCCAATTGAACCAAGGCATAGGCTGCACTCATACGCACATCAGAGTTATGATGCTCAAGCAGTGGTAGTAGAGACTTGACTATGTTTTCCTTGACTACAGTTTCTGAGTCCTTGCCCAATTCACCCAAGGCATAGGCTGCACTACTACGCACATCAGAGTTATGATGCTCAAGCAGTGCTAGTAGAGCCTTGACTACGGTGTCTGAGCTGTTACCCAATTTACCCAAGGCATGGGCTGCCATCCAACGCACAGAAGATTTATGATGCTCAAGCAGTGCTAGTAGGCCGTTGACTATGTTTTCCTTGACTACGGTGTCTGAGCTGTTGCCCAATTCACCCAAGGCTCTACTAGCACTACTATGCACATAAAATTTATTATCCTCAAGCAGTGCTAGTAGAGCCTTGACTACGGTGTCTGAGCTGTTGCCCAATTGAACCAAGTTATAGGCTGCCCTTCTACGCACATCAGAGTCATTATCCTTCAGTCGTTCTAGCCATATTTCAATTACCTGATCTTTTTCTCCTAACTCAGCTCGATAGTTCAGCAATCGTTCCTGATCAATTAAATCAGATTGCTTCTTCAACAATTCCAATACCGGTGCCTGAAAATCCGTTTCATAAAAACTGCAAATTATTTGATAAACCTGCTTGCGAATATTATAACCAACCCGCTCTTTACTCATCTCCAACTCAACCAACCGCTCTAAAATCTCTTGCACTAACTCACGATCAGCACCCCGCAAATAACTCGGATCTTCTGCCAAACAATTACCAGCAAACAACAAATCCCGATGCAACCACTGCTCATAGTTACTATTATTATTCAAAACTGTCCGAATTGCTTTCGCGGCATTTTCCTCTGTTTGTTGTGCTATGAGCAATAGTAACACTTCGCGCCAGTGGGAGTCATGCAAATGGTTCCGAATCGGATTTAAAATTTTATCAAAATCATACTTACGCAGCGCTTGATACTTAATTTCCTGGGCACACAAATATTCCTGAAATGTCTTATGGACAAACCCATAACAATCTTGCCCCTGCTCATTCAACAAACCAGTGCGCTCCCGAATTAATTCCACAAATCGTTTTGCCTCTCGCTCTGCCTTATGAAACTCTAGCCCCTTCATGGTTTTAATCTGCTCCTTCAACTGATTAATCAAATCATCCTGGTCAATCAGCGTTTCACTGTCGTTATTTTCAACATTTCCCTGGGTTTCAACATTTCCCTGGGTATGAATCCAATAAGCCAGGGATTCCATCAACCGGCGTAAATCATCCTCGAAATCCAAATACTTCAACCGCTTATCACTACTTAAGTCTTTATTGGCATTCCAAGACGTTAACAAGGTCTCCACTGCTTTGTCATAAAGCTTATGGCGCTCCTTGGGCAATACCACTTGATAGCGATGAATCAAGGCAATAATTGTCAACAATAACGGATTCTGTGCCAATAGCTTAATCCGGTCATTATCCTCCAGAGCCTTTCGTAACTTCTGCTTGCGCCTTTCCGCTTCTGCTTTGTCTGTCACCCTACTACTATACCAGTTATCAATAAAGTCTGAAATTTTCTCGTCATCAAAGGATTCAATTTGATAGTGGGGAAAGTCCTCAGTGCGGAAAAAGTCCCGTCTATAACCAGCCGGACGAGATGTAATAATCGCGCGATTTCTGTCAAACTGTCCTAAAAAATTATTGATGCGACTGACCACATCATGGCGTTTATTTTCTTCTGCTACTTCATCCAAGCCATCCAGCAATATTAACGCCCTACCATCAGACAACCAATGGTCAAAAAATCCTTCTGGTAAGGATTTTTTGACTTCCATGTTTGTTTGAGCAAACATACGGGCATAGTCGATCAGGCTTTTATCTGGATGACTGACTAATTTTCGTATCTCAATGAAAATTGGTAGCCAGTCAGTATTAGCATCTAACCCAAAAACATCAGCCTTGCTCTGAGCTAACATTAAGGCAAAATACTTCATTAACGTGCTTTTACCAGAGCCTGGCGCACCTAATATCACTACTCGTTTTGACTGATTTTGATTCAATAACTGATCAGCCAAAAATTTCCTAGGAGTTGTCTTTTTCAACAGCTCCCTTTCTGGTTTTTCACCACTTGCCTCTGCTAATCGCTCCAATTCCAAATCCCTAGCAGTTGCCACCTCCTCGACTACATCTGGCATTACAAAAATATGGGCTAATTTCTCCGATTTTTCTACCTGTTGCCCAGCCACAGCAATGCCAGCAAATGTAACATGGTCAAACCAGTGAGCTAACTGTTTACAATAATCCTGTTTGGCTACCTGAAACTTGAGATAAGTAGCAGTATGCTGAAAATAAGCATTAACAAAGGTCTTTATCCAATGCTGGAGACTAGCTTGTTGATTTAGTTTAATGTTATTGGTTTCAGCTTGCTTTTGGAATAGACTGACTAACAAATCACAGTCTGGCTTTCCTTGATTAATTAACGGTTTCTGTAATTCCTCCACAACAGTAGAATTAGTAAAATAGTTGCCCAAAAACTTCTTAACTCCATTCCAGCCATCCGGGGGAGCATGAAAAAATAACCGCTGTTGAGTATCGAGTTGTTTGTCCCATTGATCAACCGCTTTGGCTCCAGCTTTGATGGCTTTTTCGACATCGCTTTTAGTCAGAGATTGAACTATATGCTTACCCACTACTGCCGCAGCAGTACCTAACAAAGATGTCGCTATTTTTGATATTTCTATACTAGTCAAAAGTGATAAGGGATCCATAATTAAGATGTGCTTAGGTTTAATGAGTTTAATTGTAATAGCAATTCATAGTCCCAACTGATTTAGAGCATCCCCACACTGAACCAACGCTTGATCTGAATTTGGTTCAATTGCCAGGGCTTGATTGTAGTTCTTAATTGATTCCTCTAACCGCCCTATGCTCTTTAAAGCATTACCTCGATTAATCAGCATCTGACTCAATAAAGTTGCTTGATCAAGTCCCAATTCTTGGTAAATCTGGATTGCTTTATCATAAGAAGCTATGGAGCGCTCATACTGCTTGAGGCAATATAAGGCTCCACCCAAACTACTTAAAGAAGCTAATTCTCCGTAGCGGTCACCAATCTCATGTTGAATTTGTAAACCCTGTTGAAGATAGTTAATCGCTTCTCGATATTGGCCTAAGGATCGATAAGCATTACCCAAGCTACTTAAACAATCTGCCTCACCCTTGCGATTGGCCGTAGGCCACGCTACGCGATCGCCGATTTCTCGTTGCCTTTGTAAAGCCTGTTGAAAATAGTCAATCTCTTCGCCAACAGGTCTACCACTACCAATATTGATATTGTTTTGCCCTGGTTGGATTACATTATCAGAGAAATCGTTAGCTCCTATATCAACAGAAAAATTAAAAACACCTGCGCCCCAATCAAAGAAATCCGGAGCACGGCGAATAAAGTATTTAATAGCAAATGCTGGCAAAACAAAAACGAAGCAAAGAGTTGGAAAATTATCTCGAAATAGCTCTCGCCGTTGGTTTAAGTGGCTCAAGATGGTAGGAACAGTATCAAGATTGTAGTAATCCCCGTCTCCCCGATATCCTGGCTTGATATAAGCTTCTAAAGATTTTTCGAGACCTTGAATGAAGAGAATACTCAATTGATCGCGGTCTAGAATATTTTTAACACGATCATAAAGATTATCAATGGGCTCGGTTAATGTTAAGGTTGCTATTTGCTTCTGGGGTAAATCCTGATGCACTCGCCCAATGATCCGCTTAGCCTCTGCTGGAGGACATTGCATGAACACAATCCCAAATCCCCTCCGTCGCTTCAGCGATCGCAAAAAGGCTTGGTAAATCTCTTCCCGAGAGGGAGGAGTATCGTTAGATGAGTTAGCAAGACTCATAAAGCTCTCACCTTGGCAAGTACATCTTGAAATCTTGGAATCCCTTCGATTAGTGGATGAACGTTACACCAAATCTGTAGGTTATCGTTTTCATCATAATAGCGGTATTCCAAGAGGCAGCGACTCAACAACAGACGTAAGTGATCAACATCATTATATGCCTGCTTGAGATGACATGCTCGTGCTAAAATTTCCCATTCAGTCTCCTGTACAGTCTTCTGATAGGTCTCTCGTGTTTCTTCAATCGCTCGCTTTGCCGCTCTTTTAGTAATCGGTAGTTCATCTGTCCAGTCAATCGCTTTCTGGATTAATTGCATCAAGTTTCGGACATGTCCACCACTCATTAGACAAAGATTCTTTAAGGTCTCACCGTTATCAAATACCGGCGGAAAATCTAGCCCATCTACTTTCCCCTCTAGGGTTTGAAGCAAGTTGGGTTCGATCAGGGCAATTCGACAATAGATCAATTCCCTCATTTTGTCTAGCCCTAGTTTATTTTCTGTTCCGTCTGGATTGCGGATCATGATCATTGGCAAGACATCAGGTTTATCGTAATTATTTTCGAGCTGAGTTCCCCGTCCTGAGTACACCATGGCTATTGGCACAGTATAAATTACATGACAAGCCAATCTTCGTAACATTTCACTGCGATTGAGATAAATTTCATCATAGTTACTTGGTTTCCCTATTTCTTGGGTTTCTGCCATGCGATCAAGGTTGTCAACAATCAATACAATTCCTAGACTATTAGCAGACTTAGCAGACAAGGAGTTTTGAGCTTCCTGGATAAAGTCGTTGAGGGCTTCTACTAGAGATGGCGTATTGGCGTTGATTTTTTGGCGGAGTTCACGCCGTTTATCTGGTGTTGCTCGAAGGTTAGTAGTAATCTTGGCAAACTGTGAGATTTGCCCTTCTAAACTTAACCCATCAAACGCTACCTCGGTCAGGGCAATATCCTTTAATGATTCCCAACGATCTTTCATCCAATTTAGTAATGGATTATGCTGTTCAAGCTTAATTGCTTCTACCAAGTGGCGAGTGCAAGCAAAGAGAATATCTGCATAATCAGCATCTTGGGGTTCAATATCTTCGTCATCTGCAGCAAAGTAAACCACAAAATACTTCTTTTGTTCTAAATGCTCTTTTAGCCGTAAAAGTTCAGTAGATTTTCCTACTCCTCGGTGCCCAGAGTATAGCTGGCATGTTGGCTTTTTAGACCGGGTAATTTTCCTTCCTAACTCTCGAGTAACCTCCCAACCTCCACGAACATCTTGACAGTCAACATAAGCCTTTTTTGGTGGAGGCTGAAAAGGTTCAAAGGAACTATATATTTCGCTCAGTAAGTCCAACGCCACGACTACCTCAAACAATGATTTAGTTTAGATATTACTTATTATAGTATATCAGGTTTAAATTGGGTTAGGAATTTTATTATTGGGAGTAGGGAGTATGGATTAGGGAGCAGGGATAAGTAAATAGGTAAAAAACTGTGTATTTTTTTACCATTATCAACGCTAAAATTACCTAAGTTATCATCCCGACAAAAAACGCGATGCTCTGAGCCGCTATGCGAGTCACGCGAAGCTTCCGCGCTTATGCGATCGCATGCCCTCAATCTAACCCATAATTCCTGGGTTTTGATCCCCCTAAATCCCCCTTAACAAGGGGGACTTTCCGGAATTAAACCTTTGATAAACAGGACTTTAATTACTCCCCCCAATGATCACGGGGGGCTGGGGGGGATCGAGATATAAAATGCTATAGAAAGCCATGGAACCATTGAGCAACTAAGCGATTGACCTGCATGTCACGCTAGGCGATCGCATTCCCTCAATCTAACCCATAATTCCTGGGTTTTGATCCCCCTAAATCCCCCTTAACAAGGGGGACTTTCCGGAATTAAACCTTTGATAAACAGGACTTTCCGGACTCCCCCCAATGATCACGGGGGGCTGGGGGGGATCGAGATATAAAATGCTATAGAAAGCCATGGAACCATTGAGCAACTACGCGATTGACCTGCATGTCACGCTAAGGGATGAAGCGTTCGCAAAGCGTGGCCCAAAGGCCTCAGCTTCCGCGCTTATGCGATCGCTTTCAAATATACCCTAGCAAAACGCTCTAAGAGGATATCTGAAAAGTTTTTTGATATTGAATTTTGCCCCCCTAGCCCCCAATTCTGGGGGGAACAAGAATCAATTTGTTGGTAAAAGTCCCCCAAAATTGGGGGATTTAGGGGGCTTTAATGTAGCAAATGAGACTTCTCAGACAACCTCTAAAAAAAAACGCGATCGCTACTACCAAATCAAGCAAAAAAACAAAAAAAGTAATCTAAACTTTTTCATAAATACCCCCTCCGTGCCAAAATTATTTTCAAAAAAAATCTGAAAATTACTTGACAACATAAAAAATATTTTATAAGATAAAAATGTCCTCGTACAAAACACCTAAAACTAATCATGGACAATCAAGACTTTATCCCGAATTCCGATGATAATCCTAACAATCCTAATCCGCCTGAATCCTCTGGCGAATCCCGGCCAGGACGGAAGCAAATCAAACATATATTGATCGGTTCTCCCAAAACTGTGCGGATGACAATTTACAGCCTTTATAGCCTTGGCTACGCACAAGTTGATGAGTGGAGCACTCCTCAACCTACCGAAAATCCAGGTGAAGTAATCAGTATATTGATTCGATATCTGTCGGTAGATTAAGATAGCAACTTGCCAGGGATGCCAATCCCTGGCGACAAGGAAAAACCAAGGATAAAGGACAAAGTCTCAAGTGTCTGTGATTAGTACGAGGAATAGGTTAGTAGGTTGTTGATTGTGACAATTTGCTAACGAAATAGAGGACAAATAGTCAAGGACTCTAGGGTTGTTGACAATTACAATAAATAATTCGGTCAAGCATTGGAATTAACCAGAACTTGACCGAATTTTTTTTATTTTGATCATTGAGGGAACAGGGAATCGGGAACAGGGAATCGGGAACAGGGAATCGGGAATTGGGCAATTGTTGCGTAGGGTGCGTTAGGGGCGGGCTTGCTTTCATGTTCTCCTCTACGCGCCTGAAGCCGCCCCGTAACGCACCACCCAAAGACTTGTGATAGTGCAATAGTTTTTTTTTAAACACCCACATCACCTATATCACCCCTAGTGCAAATGCAATAGTTTTTCCAATTATCCACGTTAACCACTTATACCTCCCATAGTGTAAATGCAACAGTTTTTTTCAACCACCACTATCTCCACACTTTCCACCCATTGCATCTTTTAAAAAATCGTGTTAATATAAACAATATCGTAAACACAATGGTTTTTCGCCATGATGATTTCTACCGCACAAGCCGCTGAATTACTAGGTATCTCTGCCACTCGCGTCCGTTTCCTGTTGAGCAAGGGCAGAGTTAAAGGAGCTTATAAAGTCGGTAGAACTTGGGTGATTCCCTTATTTGATGGCATGCCAGTGGTTACCCCTGGCACTCGTGGACCAAAGCG
>NZ_JAAHGN010001110.1:0-2401 GCF_010672485.1 Moorena sp. SIO2C4
TGGGCCAATAGCCCTGCTGATGTCTTAATTACTGTTGACGCTGGTCGTCTTTGGAAAGCTGACCAGGCTGGTATTTTTGCCCCGGTTAATTCATCGGAACTCAACTCCAATATTCCCGCTAACCTGCGACACCCTGACAATCACTGGTTTGGCTTCACTAAGCGAGCGCGGGTGATTATGTATAACAAAGACAGAGTCAACCCTGCTGAACTGTCAACTTACGAAAATCTGGCTGATCCCAAATGGCAAGGTCGCATTGCTATCCGCTCATCGAGCAATATCTATAATCAGTCTCTGGTTGCCTCACTGATTGCCAGCCTGGGTGTACCAGCAGTAAAAGCATGGGTCGAGAGCTTTGTGGGTAACTTTGCTCGCAAGCCTCAGGGTAATGATCGAGCCCAAATTGAAGCCGTTGCGGCTGGGATTGCGGATATTGCGATCGCAAATACCTATTATCTACCTCGCTATATTAAATCCGATGACCCTGCCAAGCAGGGGATCTTCAAGAAAGTTGGTGTATTTTTCCCTAATCAGCAAAACCGGGGTGCCCACATTAATATCAGTGGTGGCGGCTTGGTTAAAACAGCTCCTAATCGAGAAAATGGTATCAAGTTCTTAGAGTATCTAACTAGCCCTACGGCTCAGACCTTCTTTGCTCAAGCTAATAGCGAATATCCAGTGGTTTCTGGAACACCGATTGATCCGGTACTTGCGGGCTTTGGTTTTCCCTTCAAGGAAGATCCAACCAGTGTTTCCCAATATGGTCCCAATAGTGCTACAGCAGTTCAACTTATGGATATTGCTGGTTGGGTATAACAGTTATAAATTAGATCAAGTACTGTCGTTTTAGGGAGTAGGGAGCGGTGCGACCCGTGGCGAATTAAATTCGCCTACGGAAAGCGCACCGAGGGAGTAGGGAGTAGCGCCGAGAAAGCAAAAACTCCTCTTTTCCCTGTTCCCTGTTCCCTTTTTTTTGATTCCAACACCATGAAGAATTAAGAATTAAGAATTAAGAATTAAGAATTAAGAATTAAGAATTATGCCTTCTTCATGCTTCATTCTGCCTTCTGCCTTCTGCCTTCTGCCTTCTGCCTTCTGTATTCTGCCTTCTGTATTCTGCCTTCTGCCTTCTGCCTTCTGTATTCTGCCTTCTGCCTTCTGCCTTCTGCCTTCTGCCTTCTGCATTATTATCCCTGAGATTTAGCAATCTTCAAACTTAATAAAATTACTGGAATAATCCCTACTAAAACAATCGCTAAGGCTGGTGCTGATGCCTGTATTAATCGTTCATCGGAGGCATACTGGTAAACTCGTACTGCCAGGGTGTCAAAATTAAACGGTCGCATGATCAGAGTTGCTGGTAACTCTTTCATCACATCCACAAACACCAACATGGCTGCTGTCAACAATCCTCCCCACATTAATGGGGCGTGAACTTTGATTAGGGTCAGCGTAGGTCCATAACCGAGACTGCGAGAGGCATCATCTAAACTAGGCTTAATCTTACCTAGGCTGGATTCAACGGTATTGAATGAAATTGCTAGGAAGCGCACAAGATAGGCGTATACTAGAGCAATGATGGTGCCACTAAAAATTAAACCGGTGGATATGCCCAAGTTATCCCGCATCCAGCTGTCAATGATATTGTCCAACTGACCTAAGGGCATCAAGACACCAACTGCAATCACTGAACCAGGGATAGCGTAACCCATGGCAGCAGTGCGTACTGCTAAGCGCATCCCTAGTTTGGGCACTAGACGTTGCCCATAAGCCATGACTAATGCTAAGACCATAGCAATCGCAGCTGTTGTAATTGCTAATAGTAAACTATTTGTAGCTAGCTGCCAAAAATTATCATCTAAGGTTTCCTCGGCATTTTTAATGGTCATGTGCAGCAAAAATGCTGCAGGTGCTAAAAATCCAAGAGCAGTGGGAAGGAAACAGGCTACAAACGCGAGTATGGCTCTGATCCCAGTTAGTGGAAATGGCTTGATTCCCTGGTAACTACTGCTAGTCTCATAATAGCGAGATTGCTTACGAGACCAGCGTTCTAGTAGAATTAAAATAATTACAAATAGTAGCAAACAGGCGGCTAGTTGAGCAGCAGCTGACCTCTCACCCATGTCTAACCAGGTACGATATATGCCTGTAGTGAAAGTACTGACACCGAAATACTTTACTGTGCCAAAGTCGCTTAGGGTTTCCATCAGTGCTAAGGCCAAACCTGCCATGATCCCTGGTCTGGCTAGGGGTAGAGCGACGGTGAAGAAGCCACGCCAAGGGTTACATCCGAGGGAACGAGCAGCTTCTAGGGTACGGACGGATTGCTCTAGGAACGCTACCCTGGTGATTAGGTAAACGTAGGGATAGAGCACCAGAGACAACATTGCGATCGCACCCC
>NZ_JAAHGN010001111.1:0-2400 GCF_010672485.1 Moorena sp. SIO2C4
TCTACTGGCGGTCAGCCAGGAAGCGAGCCTCCTCCCATTGAGCAATGGTTATCCGGGGCAGTTTTCTGGATTATCATCGTTTTCACGGTAGTGGCGGTTCTAGAAACCCTCAAGCTAGATACGGTTTCCGGACCCCTGAATAGTTTTCTAGACACCATCCTCGGCTTCCTCCCCAGTGTCTTTGGTGCGGCGATTCTATTGGGCATTGCCTGGTTAATCGGAACTATCGTCAAGATGATAGTAGTCAGGACCCTCAATGCATTGAATCTCGATCAGCGCTTGGGTGAGCAAGTCGGCGATGGTGGTACTAGTCAGTTCTCTCTGGCTCAAACCATTGGCAATGCCCTTTACTACTTAATCTTCTTACTGTTTCTGCCATCGGTCTTAGAGACCCTAGGCTTACAGGGAACTCTCGATCCAGTACTAACTATGCTGGGTGAGATTTGGGGGATTGTGCCCAATATTGGCGCAGCCATAGCAATTGGTGCTATTGGTTGGTTTATTGCTCAACTTGTGCAACGTCTGGTCACTAGTTTCTTGACAGCAGCAGGTACAAATCAGATCGGGGAGCGGTTTGGACTAAGTAGCTCTGGTGGTCGCTCCCTAGCGGGGATTATCGGTACGATTGTCTATGTCCTGATTTTGATTCCCGTTGCTACCGCTGCCCTTAATGCCTTGCAGATCCAGGCCATCTCTGGCCCTTCGATCGCAATGTTAAGCCAGGTTACTAATACCATCCCCAAACTATTTGCTGCGGCTGGTATTCTGGCAGTTTTCTACGTAATCGGACAGTTTGTTAATGATCTGCTCACCAACGTCCTGACAGACCTTGGCTTCAACAATTTATTTAATTGGCTAGGTTTTTCCGCCAGCGCTCCTAGCACCACTGATGAAACAACTGATGAAACAGCAGAATCAGACACACCACAGAACCCACTTACCAGTCGCACCCCTTCTGAGCTAGCGGGACTGCTTGTACTGATTGGTATCATGATCGCTGGTATTGTGGCAGCAACGGATGTGTTACAGATTCCCGCCTTAACTGACATTGTCGGTGGGGTTGGTTTCATTGGTGCTCGGGTGCTGTCCGGGTTAGTAGTCCTTGCTATCGGTCTATTCCTAGCCAATTTTGCTTTCAACTTGATTACTGGCTCCGGCGCTCGCCAATCAAATATCCTGGCACAAGTAGCTAGGATTGCGATTATTGCCTTTTCTTTAGCCCTAGGTCTACAACAAATGGGCATTGCCCCTGATATTGTGAACTTAGCCTTTGGTTTGCTCTTAGGTGCAATCGCGGTTGCGATCGCATTAGCCTTCGGTCTCGGAGGTCGCGATGTTGCTGGTGAGCAAGTTAGAGAATGGCTAGATTCTTTCAAAAAGTAACTCGAAGTTATTCGCGTAGCGTGGCCTAAAGGCCAAGGTTGTTCGCCCTTTTTGAATTAAGAATTAAGAATGTAGAATTCTTAATTCTACATTCTACATTCTACATTCTACATTCTACATTCTTACAAACAACTTTCAACCTTCAACTTTCGATAATCTTGCCCTCAATTCTCCTTTAATGCGATGGAGAATTGAGGTTTCGTCTAAAGAGGAGAGAATTCGTCTAACAACGGCTTTTGGTCCATCTTCTCCCCAGGATGCTCCATTGGCTAAATAGGTTTTGGTAATTTGTCCAATACCATAGCCAGAAACTCCAGCAACACTAGCTTGGGTGATGGCAACGGACATATATGGCGCTAGGGAAACCCCACCAGTGACAGGAGCAGAAATGCCTAAAATACTTTTTAAGCTACTCAGTCCCAAGTTAGCCAAGAGTTCACTAGCACCAATACCTCCCATACTCATAGCGATTTTTTGTAATAATTGAACAGCTCCCTGCTCAGTCATAGCAATACCATAGAGACGGGATAAAGTAAGAATCATTACCACATCAACTACAGTAGCGGTGAGGATATCCACAACAGTAACTGGATTGAGAGCAATCACAAATGCTTTAGTTATCACTGCTTTCCAGATAATTTGATTGGCACTGTCATCCCGAATCTTCATTTTTCGGTTGACCAAGTTTTCATTCAACTCATCCGCGTAAAGCATGGTGTTAAGAGCAACAAGGGATTTACCTTCCCGATGTAAAATCTCCAGAATTTTTAGTTTCAAATCTTCAATCTGGGGTTTCCCTCGGCGGCGCTTGACCTGAATGTTGCCATTAGGCGATCGCACTGCTACAGATACCAAAGGTGAAGCAGCAACCATCACAATTTCTGCTGGTGAAAGCAACTGCTTGACCCGTTCATCCCGAATTTTTCTGTAAATTGCCATGCGATCAGCATCGGGATATTGGTCAATCTTGTTCAACACCAGTAACATCGGTTTCCCACTAGCTCTTAACTGAGATAG
>NZ_JAAHGN010001112.1:0-2398 GCF_010672485.1 Moorena sp. SIO2C4
TGGTTAGTTGGTTGAAGGTTAGATGGTTGAAGGTTAGTCGGTTGAAGGTTAGTCGGTTGAAGGTTAGATGGTTGAAGGTTAGATGGTTGAAGGTTAGTTGGTTGAAGGTTAGTTGGTTGAAGGTTAGTTGGTTGAAGGTTAAAGATTGAAGGTTAGATGGTTGAAGGTTAGATGGTTGAAGGTTAGTTGGTTGAAGGTTAGTTGGTTGAAGGTTAGTTGGTTGAAGGTTAGTTGGTTGTTCGCCTTTGGCGTCCGAAGTAGGGTAGGTTGAAAATTAGAGCCTTAACAACTGAAAGCCGGATGTATAATTGGGAACCTGTAACTGGCAACTTGTAACCTTCAACCTGTAACCTTCAACCTGTAACTGCCAACCTATAACCTTCAACCTGTAACCTGTAACCTGTAACCTGTAACCTGTAACCTGTAACCTGTAACCTGTAACCTGTAACCCAAATCACTATCAAGGTCTACCTTGCTCCCATCTAGCGATCGCTTCTTGGGCAGCCTCATAGTAAGGGGTATCTTGTGGGACTAATTTTGCTGTGTTAATCGCGGAGAGAAACTTGCCTCGCGAGGCACGGGACTTAGCAATCCGATAAATCTTATCGCTAGCTTGAGCAATTAACGCTTGTGCTGTGGCATACTTCGGTTGACCCGGTGGAATCTTACGGAGGGTTGCGATCGCACGATTATAACTAGATGCTTGATTGCGTTGGACTTGTTTGATGGCTGTTTGGATAATCTGTTGATTCTGCGACTTCTGTTGGGAGAGAATCTGCCACTGTTTAATGGCATCCTGAGCCAAAGGATAAACAGAAGGGTTATCTTTAGGAACTAGTTGGGCAGCTGCGATCGCTCCTTCAAAATCACTTTTTTTTGCCCGTTTGTTGGCTAGAGCCAGAATTGACTGACTCCAACCAGTGATATATTGTTGTGTCTGCTCATAAAGAGGATCCCCAGGTTTCACCTGACGGGCAATTGCGATCGCATCGCTATACACAGATGCCTGCTTCGGTTCAACTAACTGTCTTGCCTCGTCCAAAGCTGCTTGATTCGCCTTAATCCCACTCGGTTCCCGGGATTTCTGTGGTTTAGTTTCCAGGGATTTACTCTTGGAATTTGGCAAGGGAGCTGGAGTTGCCTGGGATGTTGACCCTGCAGGTAATGTTACTGGGGAATTCCTGACCTTGGTAGTTTCTGGTAATGTGGTAGTTAATGTGGTCGTCTGTGTGTTTTTAATCATCTGTTGACTAATTAAGCCTTCCTGGTTACGGACAACAGTTAGGCTTACTAGTCCTAACAACAAAGCTATACCACTACCCCAAAACAACCATTCTCGCCATGACGATAACTCTTCTGTATCAGTTTGAGGCTGGCTGTCTGAATAAGAAACTAAAGCTACTGAGTTAGATGACTCCTGGTTTGAGCTGTCAGTGTTAGTGGGTAAAGACCGATTCGGGTTTTGCTTTACCACCGATAAAGGTTTTTTCGTAAATTCACTCTCAAGGTGCGCTTTCCAATGGCCGGGGAACCCGGCCTTGGGTCGCACCTCAAGATTATTCCCATCTTCAGAAAGAACTACCTCGGTAGCTTCTGAGTCAGTGCTTGGGTTAGCCCATTGATTTTCTGGTGGTGAGCTTGCCCCTTCAGGCCAAATTTGTTGTTGTCGATACTCCTGTAAAGGAATCACCGTCAGAGGAATCTGAACTGGTCGCCAATGGTGTTGGCTCAACTCCGGTAGCCGCTCCTTGAGATACTCGTCAAGATTCTCAAGGGTAATGTCAGTATGATAGTAACCCAGTGCTTCTAGAAGTGCTGAGGTGAATAAGCCATTCCCTAGAGCCGCAGCTTCGTGAGAAAACTGGTTGAGTTGACTAGAAAGTACCAGGGAAATATCCATTTTGTAGGCTAATTCCACTGTTTCAGCACCAACCGGTTCACCAGATGGCATTCCCGGTGAGCGGTTTATGTCTAACAATACCAGGATTTTATTGCCCCCCATAGTCTTGAGAGAGGAAAACAGGCATTCTATTGGTATACCTGTTCCTGGAATGTCATCTGGGTTGCCATCAATCGGCATGAGGTAGTCAACTTTATCCCAACTGACCCCGCAGCCACTGAACAAGAACCAACGCCAACTTTCTGGAGAACCTGGACTCTGGCGAATCCTGTCGAGACATCTTAAAATATTTTCTCGGTTGGGGTAGGTTAAAAAATCATCAATCGGTGGTGAATTATCAGTTAATAACAGAAACTCATTGGGTTGCAGATGAGCTTGGTCTACAAAAAACCCTTGTAGTCTTTGAGCGTCTGCTTGACCATAGTTCAGAGGTTGTAAGAACTGATAGCGGTTGATGCCAATTGCTATACCAGCGTAATTTGCCATTTACCCCATACC
>NZ_JAAHGN010001113.1:0-2396 GCF_010672485.1 Moorena sp. SIO2C4
CAGTTTTAGTCAGGGATGCTCAAGGTAACCCCCGAAAATTTCTGTATCAAATTGTAGATATCACCGAACGCAAGCAAGCAGAAAATCAGGTGAGAGCCTCTCTAACCGAAAAAGAGGTTTTGCTCAAAGAAATTCATCACCGGGTCAAAAATAACCTGCAAATTATTTCTAGCCTACTCCGACTACAGTCAAGGAAAGTTGAAGAGCCACAAGCATTAAGTTTGTTCAAAGATTCCCAGCATCGGGTTCAATCTATGGCTCTGATTCACCAGCAGCTGTATCAATCGCCAAATTTAGCCCAGATTAATTTCGGAAAATACATTCAAACCTTAACCAATAACTTGTTCCGTTCCTACGGCATTAACCCACAGACAATCGCCCTCAATATCGAAGTTACCACAGCTCCCTTGACCATTGATGTAGCTATTCCCTGTGGGCTAATCATCAATGAATTGGTGTCTAATTCACTCAAATATGCCTTTCCTGAAAATCAAGAGGGTAAGATGGAAATCAGTCTAAGTTCAGATCAACAGGGTCAGCTAATCCTGAAGGTAAGTGATAATGGTATTGGTTTACCGGACAATTTAGACTTTCAATCCACTAAATCCCTTGGTTTGAGTATTGTTCGTAACTTGACTGCACAACTGGGGGGTAACATCATCCTTGACTGTAGCCAAGGCACTAGATTAGAAATAAAGTTTCCCCATTCACTGGATCTCTAGGGCAAGTCGAGCATGACCAAGAAAAAAATCCTAGTTGTTGAAGATGAAACCCTTGTGGCTATGGATATCAAGAATAGCCTCAAACTCCTAGGGTACATGGTTCCTGCTGTGGCTGTATCTGGAGAAGAAGCAGTTATAAAAGCTGAGGAAATTCAACCGGATTTAATCCTGATGGATATTCGTCTGAAAGGGGAAATAGATGGAGTGACTGCTGCCAGACTGATTAGGACAAAATGGAATATCCCAGTGGTCTATTTGACGGCCTATAGTGATGATATCACCCTAGAAAGAGCTAAGATAACCCAACCGTTTGGTTACCTCCTGAAACCATTTGAGGAAGAAGAACTGCGAGTTACCATTGAAATTGCCCTTTCTCGCTTCCAAGCAGAAACAAAAATCCGTCAAGCACTAGTAATAGAACAGGAGCTTAGAGAACAAAAATCTAGCTTTGTCTCTATTGTTTCCCACGAATGTCGTACACCTCTGAGTAAAGTTCTCCTAGCTACTGAATTGTTAGAACGTTATAGCAAAGATTTGGTCAAGGATAAACATCGCAAGTATTTTGAGCAAATTAAAGGCTCTATCCAAGATATGAGACAACTCTTGGATGAAATCCTCTTTATTGAAAAAGCAGAAGGAAACAAGCTAAATTTTAACCCAACTCCAATTAACCTAGTAGAATTATGCTCTGATTTGATAGAGCAGATGCAGTTGGCTACCGAGGGGAGCCATAGGATTATTTTGACTTCTCAAGGTAATATTCCTGATGCCTATATGGATACCCAACTCCTCAGATATATTTTCAATAACTTGCTATCCAATGGGATTAAGTATTCTCCTGAAGGGGGAACGGTAAAGTTTCAGTTAACCGTGGAAGGTAACTGGGCAATTTTTCAAATTAAAGACTCGGGAATTGGTATTCCCGAACAAGAGCTTTCCCAGCTGTTTGAACCTTTCCAGCGAGCTAGCAATGTTGGGGATATTCCTGGTACAGGTCTAGGATTATCGATTGTTAAAAAGAGTGTAGAGCAGCACCGTGGTCAAATTTTGGTAGATAGCCAGGTTGGTGTCGGTACTGTGTTTACCGTTAGACTACCCCTGTCCAGTCAGGATTGGGAGTAAGCTGGTCTTCCTTTGAATGCCATGGTTATGACAGCAGGGAAGCTTCGGGTGCAGGGGAGCTTCTGGAGCAGGGGCAGACTTGATATAACTTTATAATGCAATTTGTGCATTTAATTTATGCATTTTTTTAATTAAAATTAGTATTCAGTAACAAAATATACAAAATATTAGTATTACTTTAAATTAATTTATCGACATCAAGAGTAGTGACATCAGAGGCTCTGGACAAAACTTCTGGCAATTGAGCAAAAGGCAACGAGGGAACAGCTATGACCAGCGCAGCTAAGCCAGCCGCAAAACTAAACAAATTTGAGAAATTCAAGGCAGAGAAAGATGGTCTTGCCATTAAAGAACAAATAGAAGAGTTTGCTAGAATTGGCTGGGAAGCAATAGATCCAGATGACCTACAGCATCGGCTGAAGTGGATGGGTGTCTTTTATCGACCTGTCACTCCAGGCAAGTTCATGCTACGGATGCGGACACCCAACGGGATTGTCAACAGCACTCAGATGCAGGTGCTAGCTGAGATAGTGCAGCGCTATGGAGAAGATG
>NZ_JAAHGN010001114.1:0-2332 GCF_010672485.1 Moorena sp. SIO2C4
GACTGGTTAGAAGTTACCGTAAGATAGTGGAGCCTTATTACAAAAGATTTAACCCTTTTATGCAAAGCCGAACACCCATAAAGGCTCCACTATCTAAGGTTTCGTCTCCGGCGCGCTGCGTAATCCGGTCTAACGACCTGGTCGCCTACGTTCGCGCAGCGTGCCGAAGGCAAGATTTAAGAGTTAAAAACCTGGTTAAAAACCACTGTTTAGCTAAGTCTATTAACGATGCAGGTTGGTACCAATTTCGAGAGTGGTTAGAGTATTTCGGCCAAAAGTTTGGTCGGATAACTGTCGCAGTTAATCCAGCCTACACAAGCCAAAATTGTTCCAGCTGTGGTGAAGTGGTCAAGAAATCTTTATCGACTAGAACCCATGCCTGTAAATGCGGGTGTCGGCTGGATCGTGATGTTCCTTCGGAACCGCTTCGCGAACACAATGCTGCTAAAAATATCCTAAGCAGAGCCTTGGGTACCGTGGGGCACACGGGAACTTATCGTGCGGTTCGTTCCAACCAGGAGCTTTCAGAAACTGAAAGGGTATGGGTTGGGGGATTCGCGAGGGTTAAAACCTCAAAAATCCTAACTATCTAACGGATATGGGTGAAAACCCCATCCTTGAGGAGACAAGTGACTCCCTATCTGGCCACACCGAGCAGGCGGCAACCTCGCAGAGTGAAGCTGGCACCAGGGCGGAATCAGAGGTGAAACAGATTAGCCACACTGCCGCTAACGGGGAGGTGACACGGGTAAACAAATCCTAGAAAAATGTCTAATCCGGAAGCCACAATCTGAACAAAATACAATGTGGACTTCATCCTCTCATTCTCATAGTGTTCTGGTAGGGATAACTATAAACTCCGAGAAGAGGATAGGCAAATTGGATTGCCCTAAATCACCAGAATAATCTGTTGGATGGAACGAATAAAAACGACAGCAAAAATATGGGTCTGAGGATAGGTCGTAACCTCGGTAAGTTATGCCAAACTTAATCCCCACTGTCGGGTAAGATGCGCTCAAAACTGGGCGCGGGTATCCAGAATACACAAACTCTAAGAAGAGCATAGTTAGACACATGAGAAAACAATCTTATAGTGAACTGTGGAAAGGACAAAACTGGAAGCAACTCCGGAAGAATCTCTTCCGCCTACAAAGACGAGTGTATAAAGCGGTTCAAGCTGGTGACTTGAGGAAAGCAAGGTCTATACAGAAGCTGATTCTGAAATCCCGTTCGGCACAGTTATTGGCCATCCGTCAAGTGACACAGCTCAATCAGGGCAAGAAGACCGCCGGTATCGACGGAAAAACTGCCCTAAAATACAGCGAACGGTTTGAATTACTTGAAAGACTAGTATCCAGTGCGGAAAATTGGACGCACCAAGGGTTACGGGAAATCCCAATACCCAAGAAAAACGGGGGTACAAGAATGTTGAAAGTACCGACTATAGCTGATAGAGCATGGCAATGTCTAGCAAAATTTGCTCTCGAACCAGCACATGAAGCCAAGTTCCATGCCCGGAGTTACGGATTCAGAACAGGCAGAAGTGCTCATGACGCCCAGAAACAGATATTCAACAATCTGAGTTCCAACAAAAACGGCATAAATAAGAGGGTAATCGAACTGGACATCAAGAAGTGCTTCGACAAAATCTCCCACAAATCCATCATGGATAAGTTAATTGCACCAGCAAGTTTAAAGACTGGGATATTCCGCTGCCTCAAGGCCGGAGTTGACCTGGAATTTCCTGAGCAAGGAACACCGCAGGGAGGTGTAGTCAGTCCACTTCTAGCCAACATAGCACTTGACGGAATAGAGGAGATTCATCCTAGCGTCCGATACGCAGACGATATGGTAATTTTCCTAAAGCCAAAAGATAACAGCGAAAAGGTACTGAATAAAATCAAAGCCTTCCTCGCCGAAAGAGGGATGGAAATTAGTGAAGAAAAGACCAAGATAACCAAAACGACAGATGGATTTAACTTCCTGGGCTGGTATTTCCGAGTCCAGTATGACGGAAGATTCAAGAGCTACCCCGCTAAGGAGAATCTCAAGAAATTCCTAGAAAAAATAAAATCCATAGTCAACAGCTCGAATTATGGAGCAGAAATCAAAGCAAAGAAACTAGCACCCATTGTAAGAGGTTGGAGAAACTACCATAAGTGGTGCTGTATGGAAGACCCACCTAATAATTTATACTTCCCGATGAAATCTGCCGAAAAGAAATTCCGAAAGCAGAAATCAATAAATCGGTACGAATCCAAAAGATTATTAGGAAAAGCCTTCCCAAAAGTATCATGGGAAGAAAACGGCCACACAATGGTTAAAGAGATGG
>NZ_JAAHGN010001115.1:0-2390 GCF_010672485.1 Moorena sp. SIO2C4
TGGGGACGGATGGGTATTGATGCTACTACTAAGATTCCACCGGAAACGGAACATGAATGGGGCGCAACTTTGGAGTCTGATGGGGATGTAGCAGCGATGGTAGATAGGCGTTGGGCTGAGTATGGGTTAGGGGATTTGGATCTCAAGGATGTTGATCCCAATTTGTTTGGGTATGATATGTAATTTATAGGTAAGCGGTCAGCTTCAAATAGATGACTAGAAAGCGTTGCTGAATCTTCGGATGAATAGCAGTAGAGTGGGCATCCTGCCCGCGCGAAAATATCTTGAAAGTAGAGTGGGCATCCTGCCCGCGCCAAAATATATTGAAACTGGCAAGATGCCAGTTCTACCAAGATGCCAGTTCTACCAAGATGCCAGTTCTACCAAGATGCCAGTTCTACCAAGATGCCCATTCTACAGGTGCGACCCGTGGCGAATTTAATTCTTAATCCGAAACTGGCAAGATGCCAGTTCCACCAAGATGCCCATTCTACAGGTGCGACCCAAGGGCGATTTACTCGCCCATTGGAAAGCGCACCTACTCTTACAATCATTCAATAATTAAGCAATGCCTACTAAAAAGCGATTGACCGTAGGTCACGCTAAGCGAGTCACGCGATCGCATATAAGCTGTTAAGCATTTATTTTGATCGCTCACAAGCCTTGCTGTAAGAGGTCTAGGCTTCAAAAATCCCAATTTAAATGCGTGTCAGCTTATCTCCTAAGGGCTTCTATCTCAACTCATCCCCTGGGATAGGTTCTGTATCTGGTACTGATGCTAATATTGCATCAAAACGCTTGTAATCAGCTTTGTCAGCATAACTCTGCAATAGTTTTGTAACTTTATGAGCTTCCATTTTTTCCGTAACAGCACTCAGTAACCACTGCTCGATAGAAACTTGATTTTCTGCAGCAAGACGTTGAATTTCCTTCAACAAGGTCTCAGGTAATTCTAAAGGATAATAACTCATTCTGTAACTTGCTCCTGTAAATTGAGAGAGTGAACCAACTCTCCTGGTCGAATAACTTCAATCCCGAAATATTTGGCAGCTGGCAAAAAATCTTGTACATTAAAAGTGACAATAGCTTGGGCTTGAGCATTAATCGCACATTCCAAAACCATTTCATCATCTGGATCACTTAACTGAGGTCGCCACTTCCAATAAATTTGGATGGGTCTGAAGACATCCGCAAGCACACCTAAAATCACGTCAACATCTTCTGATGTGGTCCAAAAATTCTGTAGGTTTTCATCTCGCTTTAAAACTTCAGCATATTCTAGAAACAATGCTTGAGAAACTCCACCTAAAATTAATCCTTGACGAATGGCTTTCAAGATTAAAAAGCTAGCACCTCGTCGAGAACGTAATGCAGCGACAAAAATATTAGTATCAAAGACATACATACATATTTGTTTTTTAACCACTGCATCAACTTTACATTTGTATTATAGCGGTTTTTAATTCAGTGAGGTACAGAGTACTGGGTTTTAGGCAACAGCTGATCTGGGAACAGAAAAGAGGCAAGAGGGAAAAAAGCCTGTGTACCTTATTAGACTAAAAACCGCTATACGCACGATTTTTCCCTACTCCCTACTCCCTACTCCCTACTCCCGATTCCCTAAAGCGCTTCACCAATCAACGTAAATGCCGCCCAATCTTTCGGATTACCTGACTTCGGAATCATAGTCAACATCGCTTGGCGCAACGCTTGAGCTTTATCCCCTGTGCGGTTAAGATTCCGATAAAACTCGGTCATCAATTCTGTGGTTTTATCATCAGGGATTGACCACAAGGAAACCATCACACTGGGAACACCCGCTGCAACTAAGGAACGAGATAAACCAATAACCCCCTCACTGTTGATGTGACCGACTCCGGTCTCGCAGGCACTGACTACTACTAGTTCCGCACTGAGTTTCATCTTAAAGATTTCTTCAGCAGTTAGTAGTCCGTTTTCTTCTACAGAAGGAGCCAAGGCGATCGCACTCCCAATACCTGAGATACGAGTGGGAGCAAACAACCCATTAAGCATAGGTAGTTAGGTAGCAAGCTTTAAGACTAATCAAAGAAAGTAAAATACCACGTCAAAATCCGGATTACCTCACCCTCTACAGTTGAGGGGATCATGGGAACAGGGAATAATGGGAGCAATAGGTAAGTGCTGTATATAATAGCCTATGCTGTGGATAGCCATTATTAAGGCGAATCATTCTAAGTATCCTGATTATTCTATCGGAGCTGGGGAGGGAGCGATCGCCTTTGGCGATCACTGAAAGGGGCTGCCCAAGGGCAGATAGCCCCCATAATTCTTATACATAACCACTTAACGATAGGATGAACTTAGCTGGCTGGTTTCCTCAGTTTCTTATTCTTCGGTATTGTCATTTG
>NZ_JAAHGN010001116.1:0-2387 GCF_010672485.1 Moorena sp. SIO2C4
CTTGTGCTCTCTACTATGGTCTCGACACGATTGCGGTTGGGGGTGGGGTGGCTGCCAATAGTGGCTTGAGACAACAGTTACAAGCTGCAGCAACTGAGCATAATTTGCGAGTTATTTTCCCTCCCCTGAAGTTTTGTACCGATAATGCCGCAATGATTGGCTGTGCCGCAACTGACCATTTAAATCAAGGACATACTTCCCCTTTGACTTTGGGAGTGCGATCGCGAATGCCTATCACTAAGGTGATGGAACTTTACTCAGAGGTTGAAGGTTTCAGAGGTTGAAGGTTTCAGAGGTTGAAGGTTTCAGAGGTTGAAGGTTGAAAGTTTCAGAGGTTGAAGGTTTAAGAACCTCTAACCTGTAACCTGCTAACCTGTAACCTGCTAACCTGTAACCTGCTAACCTGCTAACCTGTAACCTGCTAACCTGTAACCTGCTAACTTTTCAAGTTAGTCCAAAAGTACAATCGGGATGACAGGATTTGAACCTGCGACCCCTTCGTCCCGAACGAAGTGCGCTACCAAACTGCGCTACATCCCGATAAAGCCATAATTTAAGATTTCATCTATTTTATCATGCCTTAGGGGCAATCGGCCCCTAGCTTGTTAGGATCAAGATTAAAGTTACGTAACTTAAATTTATATATATATATAGTTGGAGTATAACCAAGAGTGGTAGTTAAACCAGAATGGTTGCGAGTCAAAGCGCCCCAATGGCAGCGTGTCGGCAATATTAAAGAAACCTTAAGAGATTTAGCACTCAATACTGTCTGTGAAGAAGCCTCTTGTCCCAATATCGGAGAGTGCTTCAATGCTGGTACTGCCACCTTTTTAATTATGGGACCAGCCTGCACCCGTGCTTGTCCCTACTGCGATATTGACTTTGAGAAAAAACCCAAAGCTCTTGACTCCACTGAACCCACACGGCTAGCGGAAGCCGTGCAGCGCATGGGTCTAAATCATGTGGTTATTACCTCTGTCAACCGGGATGATTTACCCGATGGTGGAGCTTCCCAGTTTGTACAGTGCATTGAAGCCATTCGCCTGGTCTCACCTGATACCACTATTGAGGTTTTAATCCCAGACTTGTGCGGGAACTGGGATGCCCTCGAAACGATTCTTCAAGCTAAACCCGAAGTCCTCAATCACAATACAGAAACAGTACCCCGACTCTATCGGAAAGTACGCCCTCAAGGGGATTATCAGCGTTCCCTTGAATTACTGTTGCGGACGCGAAACTTGGCTCCATCGGTTTACAGCAAATCTGGTATAATGGTAGGTTTAGGAGAAACTGATGCAGAAGTCCGGCAAGTCATGACGGATTTAAGGCAAGTAGACTGCGACATCTTAACTATTGGTCAGTATCTTCAACCCACTCAAAAACACCTAAAAATTTCTGAATTCATAACCCCTAAACAATTTGATACCTGGAAAGAGTATGGTGAATCCCTCGGTTTCCTGCAAGTTGTTTCATCTCCCCTTACCCGCAGTTCCTATCATGCCGAGCAAGTTCGAGAATTAATGCAGCGCTATCCCCGATGAACGGTTGCATGGTTGCAAGAAAATGGAAAGTAACAACTAACAATCATAATGACCAACATCACTATAATCGGAGCAGGTGTTTGGGGTACAGCCCTCTATAGCCTAGCCTCTAAAAACGGTGATCAGGTTTGTTTGTGGTCCCGTCGGAGTCAGACAAAATTAGCAGATGCTATAAAATCTAGCAGTATTATCTTGTCTGCTGTTTCCATGTCGGGGGTAAATGCTGTAGCGCAACAGCTAAAGTGTTTATCAGTATCTTCTGACGTGATCTTGGTCACAGCGACTAAGGGGTTAGATTTGCAAACCACCCGTACTCCCTCTCAAATCTGGCAAGCTGAATTTCCCAACAATCCTGTAGTGGTGCTATCGGGTCCCAATCTTTCCAAAGAAATTAAACAAGAACTCCCAGCCGCTACAGTAGTAGCTAGCACAGATGTAAAAGCAACTGAGATACTACAACAGGTGTTTTCTTCGCCAAATTTCCGGGTTTACACCAATCGAGACCCCCTCGGTGTAGAACTAGGGGGTACCCTGAAAAATGTGATGGCGATCGCATCTGGAACCTGTGATGGTTTACAACTAGGAACAAATGCCAAAGCAGCTTTGCTAACCCGTGGGCTTACAGAAATGATCCGTATTGGTAAAGATTGGGGTGCTAAGGTAGAAACATTTTACGGTTTGTCGGGACTAGGAGATTTACTCGCAACCTGTAGTAGTCGCCTCAGTCGCAATTATCAAGTTGGTTATAAGCTGGCTGTTGGTCAGAAACTTGCAGATATTCTGGCCAACTTGGAGGGAACAGCAGAAGGGGTCAACACTACAAAGGTTGTGATGGAACGAGCTAAG
>NZ_JAAHGN010001117.1:0-2383 GCF_010672485.1 Moorena sp. SIO2C4
TAAGCAACTGCTTGACCCGTTCATCCCGAATTTTTCTGTAAATTGCCATGCGATCAGCATCGGGATATTGGTCAATCTTGTTCAACACCAGTAACATCGGTTTCCCACTAGCTCTTAACTGAGATAGAGCTTGGTACTCTACCTTAGTCATATCACCAGCAATAATAAACAGCAGTAAATCTGCCTGTTTAGCCACCTCTAGAGCTAAGGCTTCCCGAGTTTCCCCATCTACTTCATCAATCCCTGGGGTATCGATTAGCTGAATTTGGGAATTACCAATACTGGGTAGGGCAACCTGTAGAATATCCTGTTGGCTATGATTTGGACTAGGGGTTTCTTGACTAGAGGTTTGACTAGGGCTTTGATTATGGCTTTGATTATGGGGCTGCCAATGGGCAGTTTGAGCATTCTGAGTCACCCCATGTAGGGCACCAGTTTCAAATACAGGTTGACCGACTAAGGCATTGAGTACAGAGGATTTCCCTCGTCCCACCATGCCAAAGGCCGCAATTTGGATACAGGTATTTTCCAGCTTCTCAAGCAGATTGCCTAAGTCTTGGATTTGAGCATCTAAACCAGCTTTTTCTCTACGGGATAAGTCAAGATTAGCGACTAGATCCCTGAGGGAGTCTTGTGCCTGTTTGTAGTTCAGTTCTGCCTGGATTTGCTCAAAACCTGAAATTGCGCTATCTAAATCCTGATCAAAATCTAGAGAGTTAACAGAGTCAGACTCAGGCCAGAATTCGGTCAAAACGGCACCTCCTGGTTAGGACACTTCTGCTTTCGATCCTAGAGCATCAGTTCAGGAATCACTTTTGAGAAGAGGGCGAATATAGAAATAGATGCGTAAGCATTCAGCTATCAGCCGTCAGCCGTCAGCTTTTGAATAAAAGAAGTAAGCATTCGAATAATGCTGAGTTAGGTTCCAGCCTCGAAGCCTGTGGCACAAACTATTTGCCTGTGCCACAAAGCACCTCAAGTAGCGTGCGTGGCCTACGGCCAATGGCTGATAGCTGTTCGCGCAGCGTGCGCGTAGCGCTTAAGCTGACGGCTGAATGCTTACATAGATGCTTCACAGCTGACATGGGTTACAGCCATTATTCATCCCTGGTAACTTCCTGATTCCAACCCACAGCTGTCGAAGAGTTAATCATTGCCTTACACCATTGATTCGATGCAAACCATAGGAGAGATATGAGATGATCAGCCAATTCTTAAGTGTTAGTCTAACCTTGCCGATGCTACTGAACTTAGGTCAGAGTCTCACGGATACCCAAATCGTAAATTATGGTAAAGTTAATGATCATACACCAACATGGACTAATTTTGAGGGTAAACTCAATAGTCAAAACCCACCGTCGTTATCCTTGGCCAGCCGGGATGAAGCAAAAGACCAAGAGCAAAAGTGTGAGTGGCTAGACATATGTTCAGAATTGACGGGGGCATCTTTATTGGTTAGCAAAACGCTTTTATAAAAGGTAAGTTAGGTGCTAAAAAAACGTGGGAATTAGCATTGTCCTGCGACTAAATCAGGAAGGAAAATTACGCTATAATGGTACTAGATCTGCCAAGATTCTACAAAGCTTGTAATCCCAGCAAGCCCCTGAGTATGGGAGATGTCAATGATAGAAAATACTATATTGATTTTTCCCCAGTCAGAGGAAATAAAATTATTGAATCCCTCAAGCGAACCATCACCTTAATTTCTCCAGATGAGCCGACTTGTCAGCTATTTACAGGGCATATTGGCTGTGGTAAATCCACAGAATTACTTAGACTAAAAGCTGAATTAGAGCAACAAAAATTTCATGTGGTTTATTTTGAGTCGTCTCAAGATTTAGACATGGCTGATGTTGATCTAAGCGATATTTTGCTGAGTATAGCTGGTCAAGTCAGTGAAAGTCTGGAGAAAATTAAAATTAATATAAAACCAGGCTATTTTGTCAATCTTTTTACAGAAATTACCGATTTTTTGCGCACACCAATTGAATTAGGTGCTGAAGCAGAATTGTCGGTAGGCATTGGCAAAATAACGGCTAAAACTAAGGAAAGTCCTAAACTGCGGCGTCGATTACGGGAATATCTCGAACCTCGCACTAGTGGCATCTTAGACTCGATTAATGAAGAACTACTAAAACCTGCTACCACTACCCTGAAGAAAAAGGGTAAGGCGGGACTAGTGGTGATTGTGGATAATCTGGACCGGGTGGATATTCGCCCTTTACCCTCTGGGCGTACGCAACCAGAATACTTATTCATTGACCGGGGTGAACAGTTACGCCGACTCAATTGCCATATTGTGTACACAATTCCCTTGGCGTTAACTTTCTCCAATGAGTGCGAAACCCTGAAGAATCGCTTAGGTGGTGGACTTACTCCTAAA
>NZ_JAAHGN010001118.1:0-2383 GCF_010672485.1 Moorena sp. SIO2C4
GAAACCTAAATCTTTGATTTAAACGCTTAGGTCGAATTGCCCTCTACTTTTTCTGGTTCCGACCTGCTATACGCAAGACAGCTCGTTGAAGTAAGAATCCCCGTCCTTAAAGGACGGGGAGTGTCAATATCGCCAACATTGACCACCCCACGGGTTGTTTCCAATGCTGTTGCTTGGTTTTCCTGTTGCCAGATCCGTGTCACTATACATTCGGTGACAATACTCAGTCGGGAATCAATCTGACGTTTTTTGGCTTCTTCCTGGCATTTTATTACCTGATCCAGAAGTGGCCCTGGTGTGGAAAACTTTTCCACGTCAGTGGATGTAATCGTTGGAGTGCCGACCGCAATCTGAGCATGTTCGACGCGGGTGGCTGACTTAATATCCTGAAGATTCTGCTTCAATCTCTCAGTTAGTTGATTTTGCCAGTGGTCAAAGATATTTCCGGTTTCTTCGTGATTGGCTCCAACCACATTCAGCAACATTTTCGCCGTCTTGAAATAGTCTTGCGCTGCCTTAATCGTTGCTTGAGGCCAACCGTTCATTTCCTCTGTTGTCGGTTCAGGACACCAGGCACTCCATAGGGTGGAAGCACCTCCGAAAAAGGGGATTATCCCATGCTGCCATTTAATATATTTATTAAGATTAAGGGTCTTAGATGATAAAGTCCAGGGAAAGGTTTTTAACGCCTGCTTGAGTAACAGTTTTTGGTAGGAGTTCGGTAAGTTTTGAACGTGTTCTGGCAGGAAAAATGACCCGCGTTCGATGAGCAGAATTCTAGCATTATCATCTTTTTTTAGAACTCTCTCAATAAAGCCAAGAGCACAAAAGCCACTGCCAATAACGATATAGTCAAATTGTTTTTCTTCTCGCGTCTTTTTCCATTCACTGGGGGAGAGAAAAAAGACATGGTTCATGATGTCTTGACTATTAAGTTCCTGTTGACCCGGCGTGGAATACCCATAATTAAAATTGGGTGATGATAATACAGTCATCAACGTTACTCTATTTAATAGAAATTACAGCTATATAGTCAGCGTTAATCGCTTAATTAACTCTTGATGTTGTGGATAAATTTCCATCAATTTTTCCAACTGATTAGGAGTAGGTTTTGTGGAATCGGTTGGATGCCAACCGGGCGCTAGAGTAGTACCAACTAGCGCAAAAGAATTGGCTTCAAGCATTGTCGCCCCAAACCAAGTATCATGTGGGGCAACTGCCTGAAAAACTTCACCCGCGTCCAAGTTACTACCCAGCTTAATTTTCCGGTAATTTCCATCATTGGGGAATATATGAAGAGCCAATGGGTTACCTGCGTAAAAATGCCATATTTCATCTTGCTTGAGTTGATGAAGTGCTGTAACATCATTATTCTGCAGGAGGTAATAATTGACTTCCCACAATCTACGCTCATTGCCACCTTCAGAACCAGCTATCTGAGAGACTGTTTTTTCTGATTTAAGATGTGAGCGAAAGTAGCCGCCAATCTCTTCTAATTTATCGAGTTTGAGTTTCTCGATCCAATACTGTGCATCTGGCATTTTAACGGTTCTTCATTATTTATTAAATATCTGGTTCAATGCGTTGAAACCTGTCTGAAAAACACCATCACCTATCAACTTAATCAGATGCTTTTCGTCTTGGGGGTCACAGTCGAATATTGCTGTCCATTCAGCATAAGTTAGATCTCCATCTGTGATTGGCTTAAGCTGAAATGTTGCCACATAGTTCGTTAATGGCATGGGGGATTCGAGAATTGAGTAGGAAAATAAATAATCTAAGTCGCTTAGAACCAATAGCTTCTCTCGAATATTCCCCCCTTCTTTGAGATTAAAATTACGAATACAGCCAACTTTATCGCTGGGTTCACCATTTTATATGTAACTGTTAGCAATAGCTGGATGCCAGTTAGGCATAGCATTAAAATCTCTGATCTTCATCCAGACTTTATCAATATTAGTATTGATAACAGCACTTGTAAAAACTCTAGTCATTCTGTCGATATTCTCTATACTAATCTACTCGATTATTCAACAATTAGGACAAAATTAACAACATTAAATGATACAGTCATCAACTTTTGTCAGGTTTCCATGTCTTTTTTCTTCCTGACCTAGACAGGTCCCACAAGGGCGCAAGTGAGTAAATAACCATCAGACAAGACAAAAGACCCGACCTCTGAGATAATACCATACTCAGTCGCCGCGATGGCTCGAAGAGCCCGCCAAAGGCGATCGCAGATTGCCAATGAAACAGCCCTGCCAACAGGCAGGGCAAACGCATCTAAATTCTATAAGCCTTACTCAGAAGCGATGCAGTGCGGTCTTGGGGGGAAACCCCAAGACCGCACTGCATCAAGAGGTGCGCTTTCCGTTGGCGAATA
>NZ_JAAHGN010001119.1:0-2377 GCF_010672485.1 Moorena sp. SIO2C4
CAATACTTTACCGAGTAGGGAGTCTGATTGGATATAAGTGTAGCAACTTCATGGGTATTTGGCATGAGAAAGCTTCGGAGAACCCAGTTGCTCCGACATTTGTACTTAGTAAGAGTCCTGATATCAGCACACAAAGACATAGGAACTTCTGAGTTCATACAAACTGATTTGGTAATAGGATACGAATCTCTTTGTCTGACATCCACATTTCTTTTAATTACAGCAGTGAAAACTCCAGACTCAAGTACACGATCGCGTTCTTTAATCTCGTACTCAAATGTATTCTCTCCGTCTAAAACGTGAAATTCTTTACTATCATGTCTTGTTCCAAAACTCATCCGTGTCCCTTCTGAAGATCTACCCTCATCGTACTCTCTGTCAGTGTAAGGAAATGGGTCACTAGCTACTCCTCTGGTAATATTTTTAACAATTACACGTCTTTTACGAGCTGGTGGAGTAGTACTGGAAGTAAACCGGGCTTCCCGAGAAGACCAGCTGTAACCTGGGCACTCACCTTTATACTTAGTTTCGTGAATTTCTACTTGATTGAGTTCTCGGCTACCTAAGAACTCCCATCCGATTTCAGGTGCAGGTTGTATTTCCGAACCCTCTTCAATTCCTATTTCAGGTGCAGATTGTGTTTCCGAACCCTCTTCAATTCCGATTTCAGGTGCAGGTTGTATTTCCGAACCCTCTTCAATTCCTATTTCCGGTGCAGGTTGTGTTTCCGAATCCTCTTCAATTCCTATTTCCGGTGCAGGTTGTGTTTCCGAATCCTCTTCAATGGGCAATTGTTTTAGTGGCGGCAACTGTGCTAGTGAGGGTGCTCTAAAAAACGTCAAAACCAGACTAATGCTCAAAGCAGTGAGCAACAAAAATTTGCTATTTGATGTGATTTTATTAACTATTTTGTTCCATAATCGATTGATTTTAAGCATCAGAAAAATTTAATTTTGTTAATGTATTTAAATGTCAAAAAATACGTGTTAGAGTTTGCAATTCCACTTATCGTATCAATTAGATCTGAATTTAAAGTTCGATCATTTCCTTGAGTGTGTTAAGACTAAAACCAGCAAGACGCTGAGCCTCACCCAGATCAGAAAAGCCATGCTTATGATACAAGTTGAGGTCAAAGTTTCCGACAATTGCTCAAATCTTTAGCAGTGCAATACTAGCAGGGCAGATCACTGGCGCAATCAGAATGAAATAGCCCTGAATGATCAGCAATAGTTAGGAAAGTGGTTTACCATCTTCCTGAGCTATCTAATAATTAGCGAAGAGGATGGTAAGTTGCTTGAGGAGCTATCTGTTGAATACTGCTATCTACCTGCGGTATTGATGCAATTAAGCCATCGAAAACGGCAAGTAAAAACATAAAAAACAAGAAACTCATGGGAATCGAAATAATAACTCCGATCAGTGTCTGTCCTAAATAATTCCTAATGGCTAGCCCCATCAGATGATCAACTCCATAGTCGATCTGCCAATTTCCTTGTTCATCTTGATAGACGTCTTTAACTTTCATAAGTTTCCTCACTCATTCAATAAAGTATAAAAATAACTACAAAGCTTATAGGTGATATTCCGCAAGTTAAACCAAAAATAATTTTATAAAGTCACTAATCGTAGGGTGGGCAGTGCCTAGCAACGTGGTTTGCAAGCTTCATTATCTGTCTGATGCACTGCCCACCCTAAATGAACCTTACTCATCCTACAAAGCTTATAGATAAAATTCCGCAATTCAAAACAAGGTATTTTTATTTAATTGAATCCCTGGCTATTTAAGGGGTAATCGATCATTTAAACTACTCATTTACTATAATCATTATAAGAGAGCCATTTTCTTGAGGAACTATCTGTTGAATACTGGTATCTACCTGCGGGATTAATTCAATTAAGGCATCGAAAACGGAAAGTAAAAACATAAAAAACAAGAAACTCATGGGAATCGAAATAATAAATTGGGTCAGTGTCTGTCCTAAATCATTCCTAATGGCTAGCCCCATCAGATGATCAACTCCATAGTCGATCTGCCAATTTCCTTGTTCATCTTGATAGACGTCTTTAACTTTCATGATTAGCCTCGCTCATCCAATAACTTAAAAAAAAAAACAAATCCACAAAATTTCTACATCACATGGCGCTATAATCGAAGATGCTACCCTTTAGAAACTAAAGGTTTATCGCTATCAAGAGTTACAGGTGGCGTAGTATCTAGTCACGGAGCTGCTCCCCAAATTGATTCGTTAAGGCTTGTGACAGTTAACAAAAACCTCCACTAATCTACCACTTACTATTAAATTATGGTAGATTAAGGAGATGGCATTAATACCACTCCGTAAGGCGGTCGAACTTACGGGACTCTCCAAGAACACAC
>NZ_JAAHGN010000112.1:0-11425 GCF_010672485.1 Moorena sp. SIO2C4
TAGCGCGGGGAGTTGACCGCGCTACTTCTTCTACTAATAGAGATTTTACGGATTCCTTAACCTGTTCCTTAGGCTCCACAAATAGGCGTAACGAACCCCCATGGATTGGAGTACGTTGGATATCATTTAGGAATAAACCATGTTTCCTAAACAACCGATCCAAAGCAGTTACTGAAAAATAACATAAGTGCTGATGGTAGATAGTGTCAAATTCACAGTGATCGACCAAGTCAACCACATAGGGTACTTCAATCACAGCTACACCAGTCTCTTTCAGCAGAACCCCAATTCCTGCTACAAAGCCATTCAGATCTGGCACATGAGCCAAGACATTGTTAGCAAGAAAAACATCAGCTTTCCGTCCTTCAGAGTGTAGCTCTATTGCCAAATCTTTCGTAAAGAATGTACTAAGAGTAGGAATACCTGCTTTTTGGGCAGCTTCTGCAGGTCCAGAGGCTGGGTCAATTCCCAGCACTGTAATTCCTTTTTCAAGAAAGTTCTTGAGCATATAGCCATCATTACTAGCTGCTTCAATTACTAGACTGTTGCTGTTGAGTTGTCTTGATTCAATGATGGCTTGGGCACTATCTCCAAAGTGTTTTAGTAACGATTTTGATACAGAAGAAAAATAGGGGTAGTCTCGACAAAATAGGATTTCGGGCGGGACACTTTCGGTGATTTGGACTAAACCACTGCTAGGAGAAAACGCCAGATCCAATGGCGCAGTATATTCAGGTTTATCTAGCTGGTCTTTAGTAAGTAATCCATCAGCTAATGGGGTGTAACCGAAGGAAATAATTAACTCTAAGTCATCAGTGCTGTTAGCACGACAAATAGGCATGGAATTATACATTATTAGTTTAATAATATCACTGTTAATTGTTGACTGTAAACGGTTGGCAATTAACTGTTAACCATCAACAAAAAAAATATCCAGAACCATAGGCAAGTTAACTGTTTGTTAAATTTAACTAATTCTCCAGAGTGCCTGCAACCAGTGTTTCTGGCCTTTTGGTAATTGGTAATTGGCAATTAGAGTAGGATTACCGATTACCGATTACCAATGACCCAACAACTCCTAAACACTCATGGCTTGTATTTGAGGAGATCTAGGTAGCTCCGTACGCCAACGCAGGGTTTGATCTAATCTTCCAGTGCTAAGTAATTGTTTGATGTGAGCGATACGCTGATACCTCGGTCCCTCAAACTCTTCCAAGGTTAAGCCTACGGTTTGATAAGCCTGGTAGAGTTCTTGAGCTCCCCGAGGGGCATTCCATTGGGGTTTGAATTCGGGTAATGTCCGAATAATCTTACTACAATCAACGCGATAACAGCGCTTATCGGGTCCAGCATCTTTAGCGTATTCAATTTCGCAGCCTGGAACTGTTTCTTTGACAATTTCGGCTAACTCTCGAATCCGATAGTTGTCCTCATTACGTCCCACATTAAAGGCTTGATTGTGTACCACCTCACGAGGTGCCTCCAACACCGCAATAAACGCTTGGGAAATATCTTCAATATGGACAATGGGACGCCAAGGGGTGCCATCGCTCTTGATATACACTTGACCCGTGGTAAATGCCCAAGCCACCAAGTTATTGAGTACTAGATCAAAGCGCAGACGGCGGGAAACACCGTAAGCCGTGGCATTCCGCAGAAAGATAGGACTAAAGTTATTGTCCGCTAACTGAGTAACATCTTGCTCGACACGAACTTTAGAAATGCCGTAAGGAGTGACGGGGTTGAAGGATGATTCCTCAGTCAACCAATCATCACCACCAGCGCCATAGTTACTACAAGACGATGAGAATACGAAGCGCTCGATGCCTGCGGCTTTGGCTAACTTAGCCAAATGAACTGAAGCAGCATGATTGATCTCATAGGTTAAGTCAGGATTGAGATTCCCCAGAGGATCGTTGGAAAGCCCTGCTAAGTGGATTAGAGCATCAAATCCTTCCAGTTCTGTTGCCGTAACGTCACGGATATCCTTTTTTAGCTCTGGAATTTTTCGAATTCCTTCACCAAAGGTACTCTGTTCAAATAAGTCGCTATCAAGACCAAATACATCATACCCTTGAGCTAGTAGCATTGGCACCATCACTGTGCCGATGTAGCCCTTGTGACCAGTTACTAATACTCGCATTATTTTCCTCCCAAATTTTCCAAGGTGCATTGCCACTGTTCCACAGACTTTCTAACCTGCGCTTGTCACGTAAGGTGTCCATGCATTGCCAGAATGAAGTGTGGTGATAAGCGATCAGTTGCCCATCTCTAGCGAGTCGCTCCAGTGGTGCTTTTTCCCACTGGGTGTCATCACCGTCGATATAATCAAAAACTCCGGGCTCTAAAACAAAGAAAGCACCGTTGATCCAGCCTTCTCGGGTTTGAGGCTTTTCAGAGAATTCCGTAATCTGGTTTCCATCTAGTTCTAAGTAACCAAAACGTGCAGGTGGACGTACTGCAGTTAAGGTAGCTAATTTGCCATGGGAACGATGGAATTCCAGGAGCGCATTTAAATTGACATCAGAAACCCCATCTCCCCAAGTGAGCATAAATGTCTGATTGTTTACATAGGGAGCGAGCCGTTTAATCCGACCGCCTGTATTGGTGTAAATACCAGTATCGATTAAATCAACTGTCCAATCCGGTGCTCCACCACCGTGCTGGATGACTTTGCCATTGTTAAGGTTGACCGTTAAGTTACTATTAAGTGAACTATAGTCCACCATGTATTTTTTAATGACTTCTGCCTTATAGCCGAGGGCAATCACAAAATCTTGGAAGCCATAATGGTAATAATGCATCATGATATGCCAGAGGATTGGTCGCCCTCCGATTGCTACCATTGGCTTTGGTTTTGTGTCGGTTTCTTCGGCTAGACGAGTACCGAGACCCCCGGCAAGAATTGCTACTTTCATATGACTGTTGAGACCAAAATCACTAACAACAAAATAACTAACAGGTTTGACTTATAATCCATCATTTTTTTATTAATTTTATGAGGAATAAACCTATCGATGTATCCTATCAAATTCCGTTGAATAATTATCATAATTCCTGAGCGGTGAATTGGTAATTTGTAATTAGTAATTGTTAGTTGGTAGTTAGTAATTCGTAATTGCTAGTTGATGATAAACCATCCCCCATTACGCATTACCAAAAATTCAGGGATTATTGGGAAACTAATTAACCGGACTTGATATCATTCAGTATTTTCAATTAAACCCAAGTTGTACTTAGATCTGTTGCCAGATTGGCTTGAATTAAATTTAACAAAAATTAATTAATTAAAGATGAAAAATTGTGATTTATTTGACAGAAAGTGGTAAGGTAAAAATGCTAAAAACACGATTAACTAAGAACCGGTACCGCTGGATGATCAGTAAAGGTTTGGCAGTACTGCTCCACAAAGCGTTGTTTTTTATACATCTACCGCGTAAATACCAATCCCAAAGACTTAAAAATCTAGTAGGAATTCCTCCCCACCTAGCCAAGCTCACGCTCTTCTCCCTAACCCTGTGCAGCCTACTATTGGTGATCGGCTTACCTGCTAGCTTTTCCAGCTTGGTCAGTTCTTCAGTAGCAGCGAATCCCCTCTATCCTTTGGATGCGAACATGGTGAATGTGCGGGATTACGGTGTCAAAGGTGATGGTATGACTGATGACACAGCCGCCATTCGCCTAGCAGTTCAGGATAATCTCACGAAACATCGCACCCTGTTGTTTCCAACAGGAAGCTATTTGGTCAGTGATTCAATGGAGTCGAAGAATCAGAAGGGTGTGTTTGGGGCATTTCTGACTTGGCAAGGTGAAGGCACTGAGAAAAGTATGAGCAAGCTTCAGGAGAAAGCCAAAGGTTTTGGTAATCCTGAGCAGCCCACCTAGTAGAGTTGAAATGTTTGTATAGGCTAGTTCAAGAGCCAAGTAGACTCTCGAACCGCTACTACAGTACCATCCCGCCTTTTATCTATCTGTCTTTAAAGCAACTGTTTTTAGAGAGTTTGTTGATAAAAATAATATGAAACAGTTAGCCAATAAATTATTAGGTTAATAACTAAAACTAAACCTAGGTAAACACAGAAAAAAATACCCTTGATATGTGTTATCGTTGAGGTGTTTGCGGTTTAAATAAACCCTAGGTAATTATCAGGGCTAAGTCGAGGTTATAGCAAATTTAATGCTTGATGAAGTAAACTCGTCCTCAATGACTTACTCACACACAGCCAATGAACATAATCACTCTCATTTTATTTATTGCTGGCTTTGTACTTTTGGTTGTTGGGGCGGAAATCTTGGTCAAGGGCGCATCACAGTTGGCGTTGGTAGCAGGCGTCTCCCCCTTAGTGATTGGGCTGACTATAGTTGCTTACTGCACCAGTGCCCCAGAATTAGCCGTAGCATTGCAGTCGAGTTATGAAGGACAAGCTGATATTGCCCTTGGTAACATAGTTGGCAGCAACATTGCCAATATTTTGCTAATCTTAGGCATATCTGCAACTATGCTACCCTTGGTTGTATCCCGGCAGTTGGTACGATTAGATGTACCTTTGATGATTGGCATATCATTCCTACTCTTGTTTATGAGCTTGGATGGCCAACTGGGTAGAGTTGATGGCAGCATCCTGTTGGCTGGCGCGATCGCATATAGTTTATTCACGATTATTCAGAGTCGCAAAGAAAATCAGGAAATCCGAGACCAGGATACCCCTCAAACCCAATATCGCCAGTCTCGTACTAGCCTTAAAAAGATAGTTACTCAGTTAGGGCTGATTGTTTTCGGCTTAGGAATGTTAGTACTAGGTTCCCGCTGGCTGATTAATGGGGCTATTGCTATGGCCAAGATGTTTGGCTGGAGCGAGTTGATTATTGGCTTAACCATTATCGCTGTTGGCACCTCTCTTCCAGAAATTGCCACCTCCATTATTGCCAGTATCCGTGGTGAGCGAGATCTTGCCGTAGGTAACGCTATTGGCAGCAATATTTTTAATATCCTGTTGGTGCTGGGGATGTGTAGCTTGATTGTGCCTGATGGTGTACAGGTGTCAACTCCTGCCCTAAACTTCGATATTCCAGTAATGATTGCAGTAGCGGTGGCTTGTCTGCCAATTTTCTTTACTGGGTATCAAATTTCCCGGTGGGAGGGATTTCTCTTTTTAAGCTATTACGGTGCCTATACCTTGTATTTGTTCCTCAACGCCACACAACACCAAGCTTTATCACAATTTAGTACTATCATGATGACATTTGTCGTACCGCTAACTATAGTTACCCTAGTGATTTTGGTGATGGGCAGTATACGGACTAACATCAAGTCTGGTTGAATAATTGCCTTAAATAATTGCTGAATTGTTCCGATTGAGCAATTCAGCAGTTGTATTTGTTAATTCTTGATTGAGGTAGTGCTAAGGTCAATTTGTCGAGCAGCTACCATATATCTAAAAATATAATCAGCTAACTCCAAGTAGATCTGGGCACGTTCGGTGGAAGACGCCCAAACTGTTATACCATGGTTCCGAATCAATAGGACATTGACTGATGGCGGTGCAGCCTGAAAGCGATCGCATATCTCACTACTAATGCGATACACATCCAGATGGTTGACGAATACTGGTACCGTGACTTGAGGGTTCTCCTCCCGTACTCCAAATCCCTTAAGCATTTCTAGCGGTGGCAAAGGCAGGGTATCGTCTTTAGTGAAGCCAGAAACTAAATTCGCCTCAATGGTGTGAACATGATAACAGGCTTTAGCATCTGGGAATAAAGAGTAGATAGTTTGATGAATGCTTGTTTCAGCTGAAGGACGAGATTCAGGTGATGTTTTTTCTACCACCCTGCCATCAGTAGCGATGCGAATAAAGTCTTTGCTGCGTAGCTGCCCTTTATGGCATCCACTAGCAGTAATCCAGAAGCTGCCATCGGGCTGTTTAGCCGAGAGGTTACCCGCTGTGCCCACCATCCAACCTAATTGATAGAAGTGACTAGCAGCACTGATTAAGGTTGGTCTTGGATCAATTGCTGAACGTAATTGCTGGTCATTTATGATTGAGGAGCTAAGATTAACCATTCTTCCACCGCTGGGATAGCTGTTGTTGTACATCAAAAAAATCATCCCACGGAATGTAGGGCTTCAAAAAATGCTTTAACGCCAGCAGCAGGACCATTGGGATGATCCATAATGCCAGTTCCAGCATTAAGAATGACCTCTTGTCCGTAATCTCCTACAACCTTAGGGACAATCCCAGCATGAATGCCAGCGGAGGGAACAGGAAATACATTGCGCGATCGCAAACTATCTCGAATTCGCTTTTCCTCCTCTGGGTCAAAGGGTAAACTACCATAATGGGCGGGATATAGCACCGCATCTGCCCCACAATGAGCCATCAGAGTTCCCAAAACCACTGAGTAAGCCATCCCGTGGTTTGGGGCTCCACACAGGGCTCCTGCTAAGGCGGGATGGGCAAAAATTGGCACATTAATTTCTGGATCAGCAGCTAAGGCTTCTAGGACAGAGAAACCGTAGGTCAAGACATTCAACAGCAGGGCATTTGCCCCTTCTTTAACCAAGGTATGAGCTTTATCAAGTAATTTGTCAGCCGAACCAGTTACATTAATGGCATAAAGTACAGTGCGCCCAGTTTGCTGTTTGATTTCATCAAGTACCTTACGGCAGACTTCTAGACGTTTCAGGGTTGGTGCTATCTCCAAATCCCCCAAAATCTCATCATCTTTAATAATGTCAAGTCCAGCTCCAGCAACCTCTTGTAAAATCGCTCCATGGTCTTCCGCTGAGAGTCCCAAGGCTGGCTTAAAAATTGCCATAATCAGGGGACGGTCAACTACTCCTAGTGTTTCCCGAATCCCGCTAATTCCGAATTTGGGATGCCTACCGTAATGTTCTGGCAAGCGCACTGCCATGACTTTAGCTGGTGCTGCCATGGAGTATTTACCAAAAATCATGGTTAGTAGAGTAGGGATATCGTTTTCCACATTAGCTTCGGGAAAACGGATGGTAGCCAAACCAGAACCATCAGGGTTAATGACACCTTGAACAACAGTACCAAGATGGGAGCGAAACACATTTTCGAGATGGGCAAAACGAGCATTCCAGGTGCCTGCAGTTTGCCCAACAGCAATCACTTTGGCTTGTTTTTCCACATCAACACCGCGAGGAAAGCGGTAGTCAACTTCAATGGACATATTTTCTGAGTTATGAACTGGAATATTCTCAAACAGCTACTACCGGCTTCATCCGAATTTCCGTACCCGTGTATTCCGGAACCCAGCCTTCAGTAGTGATAAAGTAGCGCACAGCTTTAACCCGTCGTGATGGTGTCAGATAAAACCAATGTTCAGTATTCGCTGGCACATTAATGTACTCTTCAGGCTGCACAGTCAACTCCATTTGGCTGCCATCAGGACGTACAAACCCAAAAACCCCTTCTCCAGCAACTATGTAGCGTACTTCATCGTCAGTATGGTAGTGACAATCCTTAAATTTGGAAAGGAGGGCATCAAGATTAGGTATGTCTGGGTACAGTACGATTAAGTCACGGGATTGATAGCCAGCGGTTTCCTTAAGTTGTTCAAAGTAGCTATCTAAAGCTTGGAGTACTGTTTCCTTTTCAATATCACTCAGGGTGTCTTGCTCTAGAAGGGTATGAATTTCTGGGTTCTCCCCTACAGACCAGTGATTTAGCTGAACCTTCAGAGGCGCTAATTCTCCGGCAATATCACTTAGCTCGGTATAGGTTGTACCATCTTCAAGTCGTAAAACCGCCATCATGTACCTCCTGTTGGCTTTTTGGTATCCAAAGGCATTAATTATAATATTAAGCATTGCTTTAGGTCAACCCACACCAGCCATCCAAACACTATTCTTAGGTATCAAAAGGCATAAAACGCTTCCATAAAGCCTGTTTTAGAATAAAGTTCGCCCAGTTTTCCTCAGAAAGGTTAACATAAATTAATATAAGAAGCTAAATTCTATATTTGCCACATCCTCGAATCTATGGAGGTAACAACGAGTGAATAAAAAGTGGAGAAACGCAGGGCTGTATGCACTCCTAGCCATAGTGGTGATCGCCCTTGGTACAGCATTTTTGGACAAACCGTCCCCAAGTAGAGATACGTGGCGGTACGACCAGCTGATTAGCCAAGTCGAGAGCGGCAAGGTGGAAACCGTTAGAATCAGTGCTGACCGCAGTAAAGCGATCGCGATCGCTCAAGATGGTCGTCAGGTAGAGGTCAATCTCCCCAATGACCCACAACTAATCAACCTTTTGAATAATAACGGTGTAGATATTTCAGTTCTACCCCAGAATGATGAAGGCTTCTGGTTCAAGACCTTAAGCAGCTTCTTCTTCCCGATTCTGCTCTTGGTGGGATTGTTTCTATTACTGCGGCGTGCCCAGAATGGCCCAGGTTCTCAAGCCATGAACTTTGGCAAGTCCAAAGCTAGAGTTCAAATGGAACCCCAAACTCAGGTAACCTTTGGGGATGTGGCGGGCATTGAGCAAGCTAAGCTAGAGCTTAACGAAGTAGTAGACTTCCTCAAAAATGCTGACCGCTTCACTGCTATTGGGGCTAAAATTCCCAAGGGAGTCCTACTCGTCGGACCTCCAGGAACCGGTAAAACTCTCTTAGCTCGTGCAGTAGCTGGGGAAGCAGGTGTTCCCTTTTTCTCCATCTCTGGTTCTGAGTTCGTCGAGATGTTCGTAGGGGTTGGTGCTTCTCGGGTGCGGGACCTATTTGAGCAAGCCAAGAACAATGCTCCGTGTATTGTATTCATTGATGAAATCGATGCTGTGGGGCGTCAGCGGGGTGCCGGTTTAGGCGGTGGTAATGATGAACGGGAGCAAACCCTAAACCAGTTGCTGACTGAAATGGATGGGTTTGAAGGCAATACCGGTATTATTATTATTGCTGCTACCAACCGCCCAGATGTTCTTGATGCTGCCCTACTACGCCCTGGTCGTTTTGATCGACAAGTAGTAGTAGACCGTCCTGATTATGCCGGACGTTTGGAAATTCTCAACGTTCATGCTCGTGGTAAAACCCTTGCCAAAGATGTGGATCTCGAAAAGATTGCCCGTCGGACCCCTGGTTTCACCGGAGCAGATTTATCCAACTTGCTCAATGAAGCAGCAATTTTGGCAGCCCGTCGCAACTTAACCGAAATCTCGATGGATGAGGTGAATGATGCCATTGACCGGGTGCTTGCAGGGCCAGAGAAGAAAGACCGGGTGATGAGCGAGAAACGCAAAACCCTGGTAGCGTTCCACGAAGCAGGTCACGCCCTTGTTGGTGCTTTAATGCCCGATTATGACCCAGTGCAGAAAATTAGCATTATTCCTCGGGGTCGTGCTGGTGGTTTGACTTGGTTCACCCCTAGCGAAGACCGGATGGATTCAGGCATGTTTTCCCGTTCTTACCTGCAAAATCAGATGGCAGTGGCCTTAGGTGGTCGGATTGCTGAAGAAATTATCTTCGGTGAAGAAGAAGTGACCACAGGTGCTTCCAATGACTTGCAACAGGTGACTCGGGTGGCACGGCAGATGGTGATGCGCTATGGTATGAGCGATCGCCTTGGCCCAGTTGCCCTAGGACGGCAGAATGGCAGTATGTTCCTAGGTCGGGATATTGCCTCAGACCGGGATTTCTCAGATGCCACAGCCTCAACCATTGATGAAGAGGTTCGCAAGCTAGTTGATGAAGCCTACGAACGGGCTAAGAATGTAATTCTTGGCAATAAGCACATCCTCGATAAGCTTGCTGAAATGCTGATTGATAAAGAAACCGTAGATGCTGAGGAACTCCAAGAGATTCTAAGCACTAACGATGTCAAGATGGCTGCGATCGCTCTTTAAAACACTGCGATGTGGGCAATCACCTAGGTGAATACAATGGTGAATAAAATAGCCTCTAGCCATTAATCATCGGTAACAGGACACCGTAACAGGACAGTGTAACTAAGCACTGTCCTGTATTATTTTGAGATTAAATCTTAAAAAAAAATAATGATATAACTATTCCTGTTCAAAATTCCATAAGCTAATCTAAATAATCTCGAATTCCATAGATTCCCCACGTGTGAATCTATGGCAAGGAGCGCGATCCTAAATCCGAAGGATTTTTTTGTAATACTATAATCAAACCAAGCTAGGGGTGCCTGAGAAACCAGGCTGAGATTACACCCTTAGAACCTGAGTCCGGTTAATACCGGCGGAGGGAAGCTGTGATCGAGGAAATTAAATATGCGTATTGAATGGGTTGCCAAGCGCCGTGGTCAGAGCAATGTGACTCAAATGTACTATGCTCGCCAGGGTCTCCTGACAGAAGAGATGCACTACGTAGCCCAGCGGGAAAACCTTCCCGTTGAGCTGATCAAAGATGAAGTGGCACGGGGGAGAATGATTATCCCCGCCAATATCAACCACACTAACCTAGAGCCAATGTGTATTGGTATCGCCTCCAAATGTAAGGTGAATGCCAATATCGGTGCCTCCCCCAACTCTTCTAATATTGATGAAGAGCTAGAGAAGGTTAACTTGGCCGTGAAGTACGGGGCCGATACCGTTATGGACTTGTCTACAGGCGGTGGCAACTTGGATGAGATTCGTTCCGCCATCATTAATGCCTCACCTGTACCCATTGGCACGGTACCCGTTTACCAAACCTTAGAAAGTGTCCACGGCAAGGTGGAAAACCTTACTGCCGATGACTTTCTCCACATAATTGAGAAGCACGCTCAGCAAGGAGTTGACTATCAAACCATCCACGCTGGCATTTTGATTGAACATCTGCCTTTGGTCAGAAACCGGCTAACCGGCATTGTTTCTCGTGGTGGTGGTATCCTAGCCAAGTGGATGCTCCATCACCACAAGCAAAATCCCCTCTATACCCACTTTGACGACATTATCGAGATTTTCAAGAAATACGATGTCTCCTTCAGCTTAGGGGATTCCCTGCGTCCTGGCTGCACCCATGATGCATCTGATCAAGCCCAGTTAGCAGAATTGAAAACATTGGGGCAGTTGACTCGTCGTGCTTGGGAACATGATGTACAGGTAATGGTAGAAGGACCTGGTCATGTGCCAATGGATCAAATTGAGTTCAATGTCAAAAAGCAGATGGAAGAGTGTTCAGAAGCACCTTTCTATGTCCTAGGACCACTAGTGACAGACATTGCTCCTGGATATGACCATATCACCTCTGCCATTGGGGCAGCTTTGGCTGGCTGGTACGGTACCGCCATGCTGTGCTATGTAACCCCGAAAGAACATTTAGGACTGCCCGATGCTGAGGATGTCCGCAATGGCTTGATTGCCTACAAGATTGCTGCTCATGCGGCGGATATTGCCAGGAATCGTCCAGGAGCACGGGACCGGGATGATGAACTCTCCATTGCTCGCTACAACTTCGACTG
>NZ_JAAHGN010001120.1:0-2362 GCF_010672485.1 Moorena sp. SIO2C4
CCACGCTACGCGAACGGCTTTGTTTATCAGTACATATATTATAGCAATTTTATAATACCCTGTGCAAAATTCATCCCACACCTAATGCTACGCATTAGGTGTGGGATGAATTTTGCCGGACAGCTAAACAAGCTTTCAATTTTTCAGCCAAAACCCGGACATTGGGTTCTAGCATCATTGAGATATGATCACCAGGAATATGGTGAACTTCAATGCCAGAAGCTGCCATACCATCCCAACCATTAAGAGGATCATGGTAATGTCCTGGAGGTTGCTGTTTAGCTCGAAAGAGAGTTATTTTCCCTGGGTAGACTGATGACAGCTCAGATGCTTGAGTCTCGTAGTTAACATTTTGGATATCTGAGATGGCATCAACCAAATTAGGGTTTGCTAAACCAGGTTCGGTAGATAAGTTAGACTTTTTAGCAAACCACTGGAATTGCCGTTTGTATGCTCCAGATTTATAATGTCTGACAAACGCTCTGATTCTCTCAGACAAGTAAGCTCGCCTTTTGTCAGGTTCAAGTCTCCAAAGGTTATTCCAATAAGTTTGTAGTTTTTGTATCCAAAATAAAGTGTACCGTTGTAAGACAGTGGTATTTTCGTAGGGCTTCCACTGATAACCAATAGCATAGCTATCAAACAAGGCAACAATTGCTACAGTCTGACCTTGAGCATCAAGCTGCTTAGCCATTTCAAAGGCGATTTGACCTCCGAGGGATACCCCTTGTAGAAAATAAGGCCCTTCGGGTTGAAACCTTCGCATTTCTTCAATGTAGTGAGCGGCTAACTCCTTGAGTCCATTACCTATACCCGGTTTGGTATTGATGTTGTTGGCGTTAGTAGCCGCTGCTAGTCCATAACTTAGTCCATAAACTGGATAGTCCCAACCAAGATAACGTACCAAATCGCGGTAGTATATCAACCCTTCCCCAAGGATGTGAATCGCAAACAGAACTGGCTTGGAACCACTAGGTTGAATGGGCACTAGGGAAAACCAAGAGGATGACCATTCTGACTGGCACAGAAGGTGAGCGAGTTGCTTGATGGTTGGTGCTTGGAATAGAGCAGCTAGGGGCAGTTGTTTGCCGAAGGTCTTCTCAATCTCACCAGATAGCTGCACAGCTAGGAGGGAATTTCCTCCTAACCCGAAGAAGTTGTCATCGATGCCAATCTGGGAAACTCCCAACACCTTCTGCCAAATGCTAGCCAGTTGACGCTCTATATCAGTTACTGGCAAGAGGTTTTCAGTGTCTTTGCTTGGTGAAATCAACTGCTCTCGGTCGATTTCACCTGCGGGAGTTAGGGGCATAGCTTGGAGTTGCTGAAACTTAGGGGTGATAGAGGTTCCAAAAGGAACGAATGCCTCTAACCTCTGCAACTGAGCAACAGATAGTTCTGTAACCGCCGTGAAATATACCGATACCCGCTGCCGATAGTATGGTGGCTGTTGGGTGTATCGTCTAACATAGGGATTGCTGCCATCCAAACCCAAAATCAGGGAGTGTTGGTCGTGGTGCAGCCCAGCGAGAATAGAATTGATTCCCTGTTGGTTGAAAATTCCGTACTGACCTAAGGCACGACGGGACTCCCTAATCTGTTTACTCCGATTGAGGGTGGTCTCAACCCATGTGCTTGAGCCATAGCAGTAGCTGCGCACCAAGGTCTTGTGCCGCTGGTAGTAGCAGAAGCACTCTAGAAAATTATTAGCGGCAGCATAAGCACCAATTGTCGCTCCCCCAAAGAAGGCTAGCACGGAAGAAAGGCTGATAAAAACACTGTCTGGCTTATCTTTAATTAGTTGATGCAGTACCCACGACCCTAAAAGCTTGGGACGAAGTGTAGCAGCAAAACTGTTGCGGGTTTCCTCTACTAAAAAATGTTCTGGGGCAATTCCAGCCAAATGAATGACCCCTTGAAGGTTTGCTTGCCAGTCAGACTGGGCTCGTTCAACCACCTGTTGCAACTGAGCTAAATCACAAATATCCACGGCCTCGTAGCGTATCTCTCCTCCCAGTTGCTCGGCCAGTTGCTCTAGGTTTTGATAGGCTCTGACGGCAGGTGCGAACCCATTTCCATCCTTTAAATGGTTTCCTTTGGTACTCGGCTCTGGTAAGGGGGTTCGACCAACTAAAAGCAGACGAGCTTGATAGTGGTTTAGGAGAAATTTAGCAATTTCTACTCCAATCCCTCCCAAACCCCCACTAATCAAATACATTCCCTTTTGCTTAAAGGGCAATTCCTGTTTTTCGAGTTGGGGTAGGTCAGCTTTTTCGAGTAAGGGCACCAAACGGTTGCGATTGCGGTATGCTACTTCTCGCTCTTTCTGACATACAGCCATTTCCCGCAGGATATGAAACCC
>NZ_JAAHGN010001121.1:0-2360 GCF_010672485.1 Moorena sp. SIO2C4
TGGTGCAAATTGGTTTCCAAGGAAACTTAGCAGAGATTGTGGTCGTCACTCATGATGTGCGTGAAGGGAACTTCCGAGAGGCTCTAGATGAAATTCGGACTCTAGAGGCAGTGGATAGTATTCCTAGCCCTGAACGCTCCGAATTTCTGATTCTCAATGAATTACAACTACGCTATGACCAGAACATGCCTAAGCGAATGCGCAATTATGTGGCTTTAGCTGAGGAAAAATACAACCTATCCGCTTATCCAGTATTAATTAATATCTTGCCGCCCCCAAGCACGGTCACAATCGAAGACTGTTACGACAGTGAATTCATGGGATTAAAAGCCCGTCAAGATTATCGGGTAATTAATCTGTGGGAAGTAGATGCTGAATTAGTATTAGGACAACCATTACCTCCCCTATTTCCATTTGTACCGATCTTAAAAGGAGGTGGTAGTGAATCGAAATTGCGGTCAGCGGTGCAGGCTTTACGAGCGGATCAAACATTGAATCAACTAGAACCGTTGTTAGCTTTCTTTGCTAGCTTTGTGCTAGAGATACCATTAATTCAACAAATCATGAGGTGGGATATGACAGTATTACGGGAATCACCCTGGTATCAAGAGATTTTACAAGAGGGTCTTGCTCAAGGGATTGAACAAGGCATCCAACAAGAACGTCGAGGCAGTTTAGAGCGCATCCTTAAACTGCGATTTTCAGAGATTCCTTTAGAGATATCTCTGAAAATTCAAGCCTTAACTCTCGAACAATTAGAAGAGTTGATGGCCACAGCATTAACGGTTAACTCCCTAGATGAGTTTACTCAACATTTGCCCAAGTAATGTAAGCATTCAGCGGTCAGCCGTCAGCCGTCAGCTTTGTGGCACAGGCTTCTAACCTGTGACTTTCGTGACTATTAAACGAATGCTTGCCTGTTGTCTTGATGCAGTCGCTCATGGGGGTTTCCCCCAAGACCGCGCTGCATCGCTTATTCAAAAGCTGTTCGGTGTAGCGTGCCCTATGCCCATCAGCACATCAAGTAGCGTGCCCTATGCCCATCAGCTGATACGCGACACGCTGATAGCTGACAGTGCTACACCCTACCTCGACCCTGGGGTTAGGGGTGGGTTACTATTGCCTATTGCCTCTTGCCTCTTGCCTATTGCCTATTGCCTTTTGCCTTTTGCCTAGGGTCAGCAACCCTAACAAACCGGCACCATAAGCAGGCTGATCGCGAGGCCAAATTACTTTAACATTAGGGCTAAGCATGACTAGAGATGATTCAAATTGCTGACGGATTGAGGAAAGACCATGCCATACACTTCCGGTTGTTACTACTTCACATACTGAGTCAGGGCTAAATACGCTTTCAATTACAACTTGGGTAGCTTTGGCTAGTTGATTAACGGTATCTTCGATAATGCTAATGGCTACCTGATCCCCTTCAGCCGCTGCTCGATCCACAATTGGTGCTAAGGATGCAATTTCTTTGACTCCCCACCCTGGCTGATAAATAATATCTGTGATATAATTAAAGCTTGATAAGTTAAAATGGGTGGTGAAGCGCTCCTGAAGACTAGTTGTTGTTAGACTGGTTACTGCGCAGCCATCATAGGCTTTCATAGCGGCTCGTAATCCAGACACGGCAATGTGATAGGCACTGCCAACATCTCCTAGGATATGCCCCCAGCCACCAACTCGCTTGGTATTTCCCTGGGCATTGCGTCCAAAAATGATTGAGCCGGTGCCTGCGATCGCAACAACTCCCACAGGCTTACCGACTCCCCCCACTAAGGCAATCAAAGCATCATCACAAATCACAACATTAGAGGGGAGCAATGCCCAAGTGACGGGAATTGTCTGACTTGACAACAACTGTGGGACGAAGCCTTGCACCACTTCTCTATCTCGTGGACGACCAACACCGGCTAATCCCAAACACATCGCTTCCACTGTGACCGATTCCATGGACAGTTTAGCGGAAGCTTGTTGGGTGGCTTGGCGAATGGCTGATTCTATGGAGGCGAAAGCGGTTTTGATACCAACGGTGTGATAATTGGAGGCATCAGCTTCTCCTCGACCTAGGATTTGACCTTGGTGGTTGATCACTACACAAAGGGTTTTACTGGCACCGCCATCTATTCCGATTATACAAGTGGTCATTTATAGTTAGTTGATTCTAATGAAACTGGCAAGATGCCAGTTCTACGCAAATTGAAACTGGCAAGATGCCAGTTCTACGCCTGATGCCAGTTTAGCGATGGCTCGAAGAGCCCGCCAAAGGCGATCGCATTCAAAACTGGCGTTGCATCAGTCTTCGCCCTGAATAGGAGTAGAGTGGGCATCCTGCCCGCGCGAAAATAAGGAGGAAACTG
>NZ_JAAHGN010001122.1:0-2359 GCF_010672485.1 Moorena sp. SIO2C4
CAACCCAAAACTTCAGCAATTTCTAACTGTGTTTTTCCACTATTCAACAACAGCAAAATTAAAATACGTTCTCTAATATTTCCATTTTCTTCTATTTTTAAGGCTTTTTGAAGTATTGTTTTTTGCTGTCAGATAATTTTTTGCTGGCATATTTCCTATTATTGGGTTATTTATTAATTTTTATTATACCAATTTAAATGCCGAACAGCTTATTACAAATTACAAGCCAGTTCACCCTCCTTCACAACCACAGGTAAAGCGCCCAAGTTAAGTAAATATAAGCATTTGGGGAAGGCTGGAAGTGAAGCCCATGTTGCCGGGGTGATGGCTGTAGCGAGAAGAACCATAGTTTCCGAATTACAAAAAACTATTGATTCTCTTAAAAATAGCTTATTAGATATTTCTTTCGACTCCGAGCTTAAAGATATCTAAGTCGGGATATTATTCGCGATTATAAATCGCGAATAAATTGTCTCTTTTTTCCAAAATGGGATGCTCCCAATTTTTTCCCATTGGGAATCTGTTAAGTCTCCTCTTGCGATCTCAGTCGAGGCAAGTTTTTCAGCGAGCGCTCTCATCACAATACCTGAATCATTTTACTTCACTATAGCAGTTTGCAGACACGCCCTAGTAACTTTTCCCAATATTTGTCAGGGTAAGCGCAAGAATCAATAAGCTGTAGCTTATTGATAAAAAACTGGGTTCATTCTCAACTATTAAACTCTATTGAGAATAAAGTTCTACGAGATTATAGGGGTTTCGAGCCACGATCAACCGATATCCAGCCAATGCACATTATGGGCAATTTTTTCTTGCGCTTACCCTGCAATATTTGTCCTGATTTTGTAGTGGAGTTACGATCTAGTTCAGATACTCTTAAATCTTGGCAAGATAAGATGGTTGAGTATATCGAAAATGGTGCTAATTTAGGCTGGTTAATCAATCCCCAAAAACGCCAAGTTGAAGTTTATCGACCGGGTTTAACAGTAGAAATATTAGATAATCCTGTTGAGTTGTCTGGTCAGGAGGTTTTACCAGGTTTTTTCTTGGATTTGCATCGGATTTGGGATTGACCAATACCTAAAAGGCTAATGGAAAAGCCGATGCAAGGATTAATTACACAAGCCCCTGAAAATTATCCCCATCTCCCCATCTCCCCACACCTCCCACACCTCCCCATCTCCCCACACCTCCCACACCTCCCCATTTTCCCACACTTTCCACATTTTCCACAGTTTCCACATTTTTCACACCTCCCCATTCCCCCACACTTTCCACACTTTCCACACTTTCCACACTTTACCCATCTAACCGATACTGCCATCGCTTAGATCCGTTAACTATTTTTTGCCCTCGAAGCTATTTTCCTAGCACCGTGCTATTGACTTTATTCAGTTAATATGCGTGCCAGATGACTTGTGCAGTTTCTTCGATAGGCTAAAGGGAACCATAAATCTGTGAGGACTGGGGTATGACTCAAGAATTAATCGATCTCAGAATAAGTATCCTAGAGGGACGCTACGCAGATGCCTTAGCAATTGTAGATGAGTTGGAACAGATGACTAAACGCGCAACTCTGCATCAGATTGAATCCTATTTAAACAAGGCATTGATTAACTTGATTAAAAACCAAGTAGAGGAGCGTTTGGCAAATTCTTGGGCAGCTTCAATTCGTGATTTCATTCGGGAAATCCAAAAACTGAATCTCAAAGATAACCAAAAATCCTATACTATCAATGCTGATCAATGGCAGTCATTGATTGACAATGAACTGGAGGCAGCAATTTCCACGGCGAGTGTGGAGGTTCTCAATGGTGCCTATACTCCAGCTCAACTTTCAAAACTAGTAGATAGAGCTCAGCTCAGGCAAACAACTCAAGATTTGCTGGCTTTGACATACCTCCATTCAAAAAAGGATTTACCTTTATTTATTAATGACTATTTAACTCAATTACCAGGAGGTTCTTATTGGAACCAAGATATACAACGATAAATCGAGTTATTCACAATCGACAATACCTATGACTTCCCTTCCTTTCTTGATGCAGTCGCTCATGGTTTTGGTTCTGTGTGAGGAACCTGCGTCCGCACCTTCTCAGCCCCGTGGAAACCACGGCAGTCGCTCATGGTTTGAAGTTACCGTAAGACAGGGGAGCCTTAATCAATAAGTTTTAACCCTTTTTTGCATAACCTACCAACCATAAAGGCTCCCCTGTCTAAGGTTTCGTCTCCGGGGGGGACCACGGCAGTCGCTCATGGGGGAAACCCCCGCATGAAGGCGCTGCCTCCCCAAGACCGCGCTGCCTCCCCAAGACCGCTTAGGTGCCCTTGACCCGTAATTTAATTCGCCACGGGTCGC
>NZ_JAAHGN010001123.1:0-2353 GCF_010672485.1 Moorena sp. SIO2C4
ACTTCCGATCCATCAACCGATAAAAAGCCGGTGAAGGCGTCGTAACTTACATCAGTGCTGCCTACAACTACTATCGCATCACTTCCTACTTCGAAGTCGAGGATAATATCCAAATCTCCTTCTAAGAACTGATCTGCGAAAAACTCGTAGATATCGCTGCCGCCGCCACTGATCAGAACATCGGATCCTTCATTGCCAACAACAACATCATCTCCTAAGCCGCCTCGAACAATATCATCTCCCAGACCGCCGAAGACAAAGTCAGTTCCTCCAGCACCCTGGATGTTATCGTCTCCTGCTCCAGCCATGAGTATATCTACTTCATCGCCGCCAGCTGCTACATCATTACCGTCGCCAAAAATAAAAATGTTAGTTTGATCTTCTTGTCCTACGGCGAATACACCTCCACCCTCTTGAGGGCTATCAAAAAACATTGCACCCTCAAAGTCGCTTATAAATAGCGGACCTGTGCTACCTGGACTTAATATTGCTGCCATTTAATTGTCTCCTTGTTTTAGCTTGAATTTTCTCTAACAGTTGATGTAGGGTGGGCAGTGCACCAGACAGATAATGAAGCTTGCAAAGCGCGCTGGTAGGCACTGCCCACCCTAGGATTAATGACAATGATGCAAGATATCGGTTAATCACGTTGTATTCAGGTAAATCGTTAATTGTTAATGGGAATTAATGGGAATTAATGGAAGTTACCATCAACAATTAACGATGAATGAGTAGTCTAAACTACTACCTGGTAGGATGAGTGTTTAACCGGAATTGATATCAACTATAATTTTTTATACTTGAATACAAATTATAAACAAATTATAAAAAAGTTAGACTTTTTTGATTTAAATCAAGTGTTAGAGGAAGCGATTATAAATTATTGTCAAGGATAAAAATTAGAAACAAATTAGACTTACTTGATTCAAATCAAGTTTTACACAGGTCATAGCTTGTCCGGTGAATCACTTCATATTCAGGGCAAGGGTTAATGCTTAATGGTTAATTGTCAAGAGTCAATTAACCATTTTCAATTTTCAATTTTCAATTTTCAATTAAGGTAATCAAACGCCTCTTACGAGTAATTGCTCCTGTTTTCTCTAGTTGCATCAAAGCTCGTGATACGGTTTCGGGAGTCAAACCTAGTTCAGCAGCAATTTCTTTGAAGGGTTGGTCTAAGCTGAGAACCGTTTGATTACGGAACTGAGCTAAGTAGTGTAGATATTGAAGTACCCGGTCGTGAGCAGTCCGAATTTATCGCCACTCTAAACGGACTCTGAGGGAGTGAATGTGTCTAACCAAAATGGTCATGAAATTCTCGGCCAAGTCAGGATAAAGGCAAAGGCTTGACAAAAGAAGTTGCTTGGGATAAAAAATTACTCGTGAAGCTACCTTAGCAATTGCTGTGTAAGGATAGACCGTTGAAAAAAGAGCACTTTCAGCTAAGCTCTCACCAGCTCTAACAACCTGAAGTGTAACCATTTTCCCTGATTGAGTGTAGTGAACAAGTTTGAATCGCCCTGTTTCCACTACAAAAAAAGACGATGCGGAATTTACCTGGTAAAATAGCTTCTGTTCAGCAACCAGATTCTGGAAGATGACACCCTGACTTAGAGCAGGGGGAAGGCTCTCAGGTTTCAATAGATTCATCAATAAGGCTTCTAGTACGGCACGACATGTGAATAGTTTAAGCAATCATTTTTGGCGATGTCTGTTGGAAAAGATCGGAAAAAATCAGAACTTGAACACAGAAAATGTCCCAGGCAGCAACTATAGTTGTTTCAATTAAGGATAAGACGGTAATGAGGTAAAATAAAAAGGGTATATTTTCAATAACTGACAGCAATGCCATACAGTCTAGATTTCAGAAAAAAAGTAATAAAGTATATAGAAAAAGGTGGAAATATTACAGAGGCAGCGAAAGTATTTGGGATAGGAATAGCGACAATATACAAGTGGTTAAATCGTTCAGAACTAAAGGCGACTAAGGTAGAACGTCGTCAAAGAAAGCTAGATTGGAAAGCCTTAGAACAAGATGTCAAAGAAAATCCAGATGCTAAATTAATAGAGAGAGCCAAAAAATTTGGAGTGCGCCCGAGTGCAATATTCTACGCACTCAAAAAAATGAAAATAACTCGTAAAAAAAAAGAACTTCGTTATCGGGAAAGCGATGCAGCGCGGTCTTGGGGGTTTCCCCCGGAGACGAAACCTGATTACGTTGAGCCTTTATGGTTGGTAGGTTATGCAAAAAAGGGTTAAAACTTATTGATTAAGGCGAGCCTGTCTTACGGTAACTATCGCCAAAGGCGACGCTTGGCCGTAGGCCACGCCAAAGGCGAACGCGAACAAACCA
>NZ_JAAHGN010001124.1:0-2342 GCF_010672485.1 Moorena sp. SIO2C4
TTGAAATTCTAGATGCAAAATAGCATCAGCAACTCGCACAAAAAACAAGGCATCTGCCCGAATTGGTTCTGTGCTTAATTCGGTGTTGAGAATTTCTATATCTTCTGGTGGTTCCTGGTTCCACAACCAACGGGTAAAGGATTGGGGATATTGTTCCACCAAATATTTCAGGGTACTGTCATAACTCATAACACATAATAAAAACCGGAAGTTACAGGTTACAGGTTAGTTTAGATTACAGGTTAGTTTAGATTTAATTTCATGAAGGGTCAATTGGCTATAATAGTAGATTATGCTCGTCTATAGTAATCTTGCTCACTTAGGCAAGTGCGATCGCATAAGCCTCTGAGCCTCGTAAATATCTAAATCTAAAATACTTATCCAACATTCCGCCGGAACTCGGCAGGGGTGTGCCCGGTCCAACGCTTGAAGGCTCTGCGGAATGCACGATCTTCTGAGTAACCCAGCAAACAAGATATGGCTTCGATACTGAGTCTGGGGTCACTGAGGAACTGTTGTGCGTTTGCTTGACGAGTTTCGTCTAACAATTGCCGAACGGTGATACCATGGTCTTGGGTCAAGCGTTGTAAAGCACGAAGACTCATGTTCATCTTTCGTGCTAGAGCCTCTGCACCATATTCAGAACGTTCAGCATTGTGAGCGATCGCATCACGGACTCTAGATAGTTCCGGAGAATCACTAGAACCTGCTAACCGTTCTCGCACCAGGTCTAGATGGCTCTGGATATAACGAAATAGATCCGGATCAGGCTGTTTGGTGGGTAGGTCTAGGGCCCCTTGACGAAAGACAAAGGCATTGTGGGATTGTTGAAAGCATACTGGGGTACCAAAGAACTCCTCATAAACCTGGATTGGTCCGAAGGGCAGGTGATTAAAGTCCACGCGCACAAGGAGATCATCCGCTCCCAGAATTTCCCGCATATAGCGCAACCCCAAAGCTAGTCCCACTTCAGCCGCGCAACCCCCATCCTCGGCATCCATCGGATGATGCATTTGTAAAATTCCCTCTGAGGAGGACTCAATCAGGGCGATGTGCAGTTGATCCGATAGCACAGACCGATAGCGCACTAAGTTCTGCAACGCTTGTCTGAGATTTTCAGCATATCTAGCTCCATAGGCTAGTGTTCCAAAGTATGAGAAGGGAGTAGCACTGGCCATGTGGAGTGCGATCGCTTCTCCTGGGTAAGCCTTGGTCAGTAAGCGCCATACCGTTGGTACCAGGTGTTGAGACAGGTGGGCATCGGGATCGAGCAGATCGGTACGGGTTAGTCCTGTGGCGGCAGTGATCTGTTCCATGTCCACTCCCCGTGCCACTGCATAAGCTACGGTACTCGCCACCACGCTAGCTAGCATTTCGGGTTTGTGCAATCTGTCGCGAAATGTCCGTTTTGGTGCGCCCATTGTCCTTATCACACCTCTGTTAAAGATGGCAATTTGGTTATAGAAAGCTCTTAAGCATTCAGCTCTCAGCTCTCAGCCGTCAGCTTAAAACAAGCTATTCGACTGATCAGTTCAACGGACTCAAAGCCAAAGACTATAAATTCCTAGCTTGGGCGTTCCCGTAGCGTAGCCGAAAGGCCAGGGAACTGAGATTAAACGAATGCTTAGCTCTTTCATTCAAAAGCTGATAGTAGCACAGGCTTCGACGCTGGGAGTTAGCCCATTAGCTGTTCGCGTAGCGTGCGCGTAGCGCTTAAGCTGAATGCTTACTATTTCAAAACCATTATAGTGCCCCATGAGCTGCATTATTGGTTTGCCATTTGTAAGGCATTTGATGACAGGGTTGCACCTTTAAATTTAGTCAAGAAATTTTTCAGTAAAGCGAGATTAAAGGAGTAGAACAATGAGTGAATACAATGTAAACGATCGATTTGATGCCCAGGATCTCCTTAAGAAACCTGGTGAAGGAGAAAGGACAGCCACCGACATGATAATCATGGCCCGATCCAGAGACATGGGTGGTGATTTCTCAGTGATGCAGGGTGTGATCAATCCCGGTCACTTGCTGTCACCCCACAGCCATAAGTTTTGCGATCAACTGGTCTACGTGATCTCCAGTGAACTTGTGTTCGAGATTGGCGGTGCAGATGGACTAAGGTTCACAGCTCCTGCGGGAAGCTACGTCCAAAAGCCACGGGGCATTGTCCATGCTTTCTGGAACTCCACCGATACACCGGCTCATTACATCGAGCTGTCAGGTCAGGAAACCTTTGAGGGGTTTGTTGACTCCTTGAAGGGGGGCGATCGCAAGGGTCTCGCGAACGCAGAGCGGGACTGGGGCATGGTTTTTGCTCTCGACGAAATTCCAAGGCTGATCAAGGA
>NZ_JAAHGN010001125.1:0-2332 GCF_010672485.1 Moorena sp. SIO2C4
TCCAAGGTTGAAGGTTGAAGATTGAAGGTTGGTTGGTTGAAGGTTGAACGCGATGGACGCGCGTCCCGCTTTGCTGCGAAGCGCGTGGCCTAAAAGCCAAGGTTGAATGTTGAAGGTTATTGAACGCGATGGACGCGCGTCCCGCTTTGCTGCGAAGCGCGTGGCCGAAAGGCCAAGGTTGAACGCGATGGACGCGCGTCCCGCTTTGCTGCGAAGCGCGTGGCCTAAAAGCCAAGGTTGGTTAAGGCTAGGATTAGCCTAGGGCATTAGCTATCAGCTATTGGTGGTGACTGAACTATAACCAATCCTAAATCAGAGCTATAGCATATTTAAATCCAGCTTTCGCAAATATTTGTGTAAAAATAAAGAAAAGTTACATAACTTAAAAATAGCGGATAAAGGAGTAAAGGGATGGTAGTACTCACTGACCGGGTTCAAAAGCGGCTAACCATAGAGACTAGCGAGATTGCTCCAGATACCACAACTATTCGTTCTTTGGATTGGGATCGCGATCGCTTCGACATCGAATTTGGACTACAAAACGGCACCACGTACAACTCGTATCTGATTCGGGGTGAGAAAATTGCCTTGGTCGATACCTCCCATGAAAAATTCCGCCAGCTATATTTAGATACTCTAACTGGACTAATTAACCCTACCGATATTGATTACCTAATTATCAGCCATACCGAACCAGACCACAGTGGCTTAGTCAAAGATATCCTTGCACTGGCTCCAGATATTACTGTGGTGGGCTCAAAAGTGGCAATCCAGTTCCTGGAAGACTTTGTACATCAACCGTTTCAGCGCCAAATTGTCAAAACTGGTAATCAGCTAGATTTAGGCAATGGGCATATCCTGGATTTTGTTAATGCCCCTAATCTCCATTGGCCCGACACCATGCTCACTTACGATGCCGGGACTAAGGTGCTGTATACTTGTGATGTGTTTGGCATGCACTACTGCTCTGCTAGCACCTATGATGACAACCTCAGCGCTATCGAAGCAGATTATCGATTTTACTACGAATGCCTGATGGCTCCCAATGCCCGTTCAGTGCTATCTGCTCTCAAGCGGATGGATAAGTTGGGAGAGGTGACTACTATTGCTAATGGTCATGGTCCTCTACTGCGCCACAATGTAGAACAACTGGTAGGAAATTACCGCAACTGGAGTCAAGCTAAGGCCAAGGCAGAAAAATCCGTTGTTGTGTTTTATGTCTCAGATTATGGCTATAGCGATCGCATTTCTCAAGCGATCGCCCTAGGGATTACCAAAACTGAGATTGCTGTGGAGATGATGGACCTCAAATCCGCTGACCCCCAAGAGGTTCAGGAAGCGGTCAACCGCGCGGCTGGCATAGTGATTGGCATGGCTCCAGCCACAAACAGCAACACTACAGCAGCAGTTAGCACGGTATTGGCTGCGGTCAAATCCAAGCAATCCTTTGGTCTGTTTGAATCCTATGGCGAAGATGACGAACCGATTGACCCCCTACGCAGTCAATTGAGAAGCCTAGGACTCAAAGAAGCCTTTCCTGGGATTCGCATCAAAGACACTCCTAGTGAAACCACTTACAAGCTTTGTGAAGAAGCTGGTACTGACATCGGGCAATGGTTGAGTCGCGATCGCTTGATCAAGAACATGAAATCCCTAGATACAGACCTAGACAAAGCCCTAGGTCGTATCAGTGGTGGGTTATACATCATTACCGCTAAGAAAGGGGATGTCAAGAGTGCGATGTTAGCCTCTTGGGTGAGCCAAGCTAGCTTCGAGCCTCTCGGTTTCACCATTGCTGTAGCCAAAGACCGGGCGATTGAATCCTTGATGCAAGTGGGAGACCGCTTTGTACTCAATGTACTGGAAGAAGGCAACTACCAAGACTTGATGAAACACTTCCTCAAGCGCTTCAAACCTGGTGCTGACCGCTTTGCAGGGGTTAATACACAAACCGCAGAAAACGGTTCCCCGATTCTGAGCGACGCCCTAGCCTATCTAGAGTGTAAAGTTACCACTCGTATGGAGTGTAGTGATCATTGGATTGTTTACTCTACCGTTGACACCGGACGGGTTTCTAAGCCAGAGTCTCTGACTGCTATCCACCATCGGAAAGTGGGAAATCATTACTAAACATTAATAGCAGTTCTAAATGTAATCGGCTAACCTGAACCATGAACACTACAAAACCCCGTGACGTCCAACCTCTCTATATTGCTACCGATACCCTCATATTGCGATCGCGTACTTGGGACCGGCTCAAATTTGAAATCGAATATGCCTTGCAACGAGGCACCACTGCTAATTCTTTTGTCATTAGAGATGATCAAATCGA
>NZ_JAAHGN010001126.1:0-2329 GCF_010672485.1 Moorena sp. SIO2C4
GTGGGCAAAAACAGTTTGCTTGTTTTGAGCATTCTAGATGATCTTATTTTGCCCACCCTACAAGCTGTTCCTACCATAGCAAAAATTCCATAGCAAAAATTCGGATAACAAGCGCCAATGTACCTGACTCAACCAGCCCAAATCCGAGAGTTAATCCTGAATTTATCAGCAGCAAAAATTATCTGGTTAGATACAGAAATTGCTGATTGGAATACCCCTAATCCCAGACTATCTCTGATTCAAGTATTGGCTGTTACGACGGATACAAATGGGGAAAAAGCTTATATCTTAGATGTATTAGACAAACCGGAAGTAGTGATAGACTTTGTTAACCATATTATGGTCAATCCTAACATTGAAAAAGTCTTTCATAACGCTAGTTTTGATTTACGCTATCTAGGGGGTAAAGAGCAAGCTAAAAATATCACCTGTACCTATCAAATAGCTAGAAAGCTGACGAATAAGAAACTGTCTAATCCATTACAGGTATCAAATCATAAACTAAAAACACTAGCGCTAGAACTAGGCCATTTCGCCAATGTCGATACAGAGGAACAAAGCAGTGATTGGGGAAAACGTCCGCTAACCCAAAAACAGCTAAAGTATGCAAAAATGGATACTGTGTATCTAGCCCATGTCCATCGCCGGTTACTAGAAATTGCCAAAAATGACTTTGCTAATTATGAGTATGATTATGCCCCCCTAGCCCCCCAACTTTGGGGGGAACAAAACTCTCAAAGTCCCCCAAAGTTGGGGGATTTAGGGGGCTTGAGCAAAACCAAACCTACGGGCATTGATACTTCAATTCAGCAACCCCATAAAAATAGCTGGAGTCCAGAGCAGATGGTCACAAAAAAATTTCCGACACAACAATCGGAATCCCCTTGCTTCAGTGTTACCCAAGTTAGGGTAGCCCTTGAATGTCCTCGCTTATTTTATTTGAGTCAGCGCTTTGGTGGAAAAACCCTATTTATACCACCATCCCACTCACCAGGTATTGGGAAAGTCTTCCATCAGCTATGTGAACAGTGTACTGACACACTCCAGCAAGATTCCCGATTTCAAGCTTTATTTTCCCCCACAGCAAGTCAGCTAGACCAAAGCCAGATTAACTCTAAGCTCCAAGCGCTACTGTATGAGCTAGTTGTTTTCCCGAAAATCGATGACCATGAGATAGCCTCGATCCTACTTCAACTGTGGCAAGGATTAAAATCACTAATTCCCCATTGGACTCAACTGCTAGTTACTAATCGAGGCTATTGTCAGCCAGAGGAAGTAATAAGTAAAACCTTCGTTGCTCAAGAAATGAACCTGAGTTATAACTTCACTCTTCCTGATGGCAGCCAGCAACGAGTTAATGGAAAATTCGATAGCTTAATATTTGACTGTGAGCGCGATCGCTATTGTGTCGTAGACTATAAAACCTATCAACCGGTAGATCCATCCGCTAACCTAGCTCAAGTAGCCCTCTATAGTTACATGCTCCACCAAAAAAAAGGAGTAGCAATAGATGCAGCGGTTTATTGTGTTTTACCGGAATTCCAAAAACACTACTATTCCCGGGAAGAGCTAGAGGATACAGTGGATCAGGTCATTCCCCATAAATTACAACAGATGCGCCAATGGCTGAGTTGGAAACCTGACCAGGTGGAAAAGGTGGGAGATGGGGAAACTATAAAAAACCATTGCACTCCAGCAATGGGTAAAGGCAACCTGGAGCCACCACCACCGACACCACAGCTTCACCTATGCAACATTTGTCCTCAACAGCAGACCTGCCAAACCTTTTTTGAGGATGGGAAAACTGAGCAAAAGCCGGTCAAGGCAACATCCCGCAAAATTCCTGAGACTAAGCAAAAGCCGGTCAAGGCACCATCCCGGAAAACTGTTGATGCTGACCAGACCGGGCAAAAATTGGTGAGTACTCTAGAAGACTTTAAAATTAGTGTCGATTATGTCAACGCAACAGTTGCTCCAGCATTTGTCCGGATCAAGCTAAAACCCAATCGTGGGGTAAAAGTCATATCGATACAGAATCGATCCCAGGATTTACAAGTACACTTGGGTCTGGAGAATCCTCCTCTGATTACTCCTGAAGCTGGCTATGTCAGTGTGGATTTACCACGGAAGGATGAGGATAGAGAAGTAGCTCGATTTGATGACTATATCCAGCCTCAGCAAAACTCTAGTAATCCTCCCAGGATTGGGCTTGGAGTAAATTTAGATGGGAAATTGGTAGAGGCGGATTTATCTGATCCCAATACCTGTCACTTTTTGGTAGGGGGCACAACCGGAAGTGGCAAGAGCGAATTTTTGTGATCGCTTCTGA
>NZ_JAAHGN010001127.1:0-2328 GCF_010672485.1 Moorena sp. SIO2C4
TCCCAGCGATTCGATACGCCGAAGCCGGATTTCCAGTCTCTCCAGTCACAGCAAGAGCTTGGAAACAAGCGGAAGCTCTGTACCTCCCCCTGACTGGACCAGAGTTTGAACCATTTAAACAGGTATTTTTCCCTAACCAGCGCGCACCAGTAGCTGGGGAGGTATGGGGGAGTAAGGATCATGCTAAGACCTTGAAAGCGATCGCAAACAGTGGTGGTGAAAGCTTTTATCAAGGGGAAATTGCTGATGCGATCGCAAACTTTGCGGCTAATACTGGTGGCGTGCTGACCAAAGCTGACCTAGCTAGCCACCAAGCTGAGTGGGTAAACCCGATTTCAACTAACTATCGTGACCTGACCGTATGGGAGATGCCCCCCAACACCCAAGGGATGGCGGCATTAATGGCATTGAATATAATCGAAGGTTTTGACTTAAGCCACTATCCCCGTGAATCAGCCCAAAGCTACCATCTACAAATCGAAGCCATGAAGCTAGCCTTTGCTGATGTTCACCGCCATATCACTGACCACCGGTTTATGGAAGTCCCAATCGAAACCTTATTAGACCATGGGTATGCCAGGGAACGGCGTAAGTTAATTGGGGAAAACGCGATCGCATTAGCAAAACCCGGTTTACCCAAAGGTGGGACAGTTTATCTAGCAGCAGCAGATGGAGAATTAATGGTATCGTTTATCCAATCCAACTTTCAAGGCTTTGGGAGTGGGATTGTGATTCCTGGCACTGGGATTGCCTTGCAAAACCGAGCCTTAGGGTTTACCCCAGAATCCGGTCATCCTAATCAAGTCGCACCAGGTAAGCGGTCGTATCATACCATTATTCCGGGTTTTCTGACTCAAAATGGTCAACCTCTAGGACCCTTTGGAGTTATGGGAGGCCCTATGCAGCCTCAGGGACATGTGCAGTTAGTGGTTAATCTGGCAGATTACGGGATGAATCCTCAAGCTGCTCTAGATGCCCCCAGATGGAGATTTGTAGATGGGTCACAAGTCCTGTTGGAACAGAGTGTACCCCGTCATATTGCTCTGGAGCTAGCTGATATGGGTCATGACATTCAGGTTATGGCAGATAGCATAAACTTTGGTAAAGGTCAAGTAATCTTGCGTCAGTCAGGGGTTTTGGTAGCGGCATCTGAACCCCGTGGTGATGGATTAGCGTTAGCAGGGTAAAGGGGTGATGACAATCCAACAGATGTTTAGAAAAAGACTAATAGCGCTGTTGGCTATATCTAGCACTACGGTTATCTTAACTATGGCTACAACGAGAGTCTATCCGCTAACCCTAGGACGCTCACATTCTCAACAACCATTGCTAGCCCAGTCTTGGCAAGAGGCTCAGCTGACTCAAGTAATTTCAAGTCATCGGTCAGATGTTAATTCTCTCGCCATTACTCCAGATAGTAAAACCCTAATTAGTAGCAGTAAAGACAAAACCATCAAGTTTTGGAATCTCAGGGATGGTAGGCTACAGAGGACGATCAAAGGGTTTACGAGAACGCCCAGTGCTCTGGTAATCAGTGCAGATGGTAAACGTCTCGCTGCCGCAACAGAAAGACAAATAAATATCTGGAACCTAGAAACTGGAGCACCACCTCGTACCTTGAAAGGACATACGGGTATAGTCAGATCAATAGCAATTAGTCCCGATGGCAAAATCCTAGTAAGTGGCTCTCCTGACAAGACTGTGATGGTGTGGGATGTCCTCACTGGCCAAAGTTTAGGCACCATTACCGAGCATTCCGACTGGGTTACTGCTGTTGCCATTAGTCCCGATGGAAAACATTTGGTTAGTGCCAGTGGCGGGTCAGATCGTTCTATCAAGATTTGGGATTTGTCTTCCCTAGAATTGCGGCAAACCATCTCAAAACAACCCAGATTTATGATATTGCCATTAGTGAAGATAGCAACATCCTAGTTGCTAGTGTTGATAAAACCGTCAAGTTGTGGGATATCAACAGTGGCGAAGAATTAGCTATCCTCGAAAGTCACTCCGCACCAATTCTTACCATTGCCATTAGTTCCGATGGCAAAACTATCGCTAGTGCTGGCAGTGATAAAACTATCAAGGTGTGGGATGTAGAGAGTAGACAATTGCTGCGCACTCTATCTGGACATGATGGCTGGGTTTGGTCAGTTGCCATTAGTCCAGATGGAAACACTCTAGTTAGTGGTGGCGAAGATGGTACGATCAGGATTTGGTCGTTAGTTAGTCAATCCCAATAGTATTGAGTCGAACAGACCAAGTGCGTAGGGTGTGTTAGGGGCGGACTTGCCCTTATTTTTCGCCTCGTAGCCAGGGTTGGGATAGTGA
>NZ_JAAHGN010001128.1:0-2326 GCF_010672485.1 Moorena sp. SIO2C4
CTATCAGCTATCAGCTATCAGCTATCAGCTATCAGCTATCAGCTATCAGCTATCAGCTATCAGCTATCAGCTATCAGCTATCAGCTATCAGCTATCAGCTATCAGCTATCAGCTATCAGCTATCAGCTTATGGGTTACTTGAGGTGCTACTGTTCGCGCAGCTTGTGCGTAGCGCAATCGGTGCTTTTAGGTGCGCACCTTTGAATAAAATAAGCTGATAGCTGACCGCTGAGGGCTGAATGCTCACTAAAAAACAGTTGAAAACAGCTTTTAGTTGTGCTTAAGCACAATTCCTAACAGGTATTGTCATTGGTTAGTAATTAGTGGTGATTGGTAAAGTGTGTCAATGCCAGACATGATATCAAGTCCGGTTAATCACGTCTAAAATGGTTGATCCGATGCCTGTGAATTTTGAATTTTGAATTTTGAATTTTGAATTGCTAATTGCTTATGGTTAGTTAATTTTCAAGGTTCAATTTACTATCAACCAAGAAGGATAAGTATTAAATCGGACATGATCTGAGATAATTATCTGCAATTAAGGTAAAAAACTATCATGAAGACACAAATTGCTGCTACAGGATTAGTCTTTTTCTCTTTAATGTTGCCCCTCAAGGCAAATGCTATCGAGTTGTTTAGCAAGATGTATATCTTTGGAGACAGCCTCTCTGATCAAGGCAATTTATTCAATGCCACCGCAGAGCGAATTCCCCCCAGTCCACCTTATTTTGAGGGACGTTTTTCCAATGGTCCCAACTGGGTGGATTATCTCGCAGGGGATTTGGAATTAAACCCCACTCTGTTTACCACTATTGGCTCAGGTGCTATCCCGACTGTTGGCATTAACTTCGCTTTTGGTGGTTCTACTACAGGCACTGGACAAACTGCCCCTGTTACCTCCTCTGGATTGGTAGTTTTACCAGGATTGCAACCACAGATTGATGCCTTTACTGTTCCCCTGATACAAGCCGGTCAGTCGGCTGACCCAGATGCTCTGTATATAGTGTGGGCTGGTGCTAATGATTATCTACCCAACCAAGGCAGTTTTGAACCATTTACAGAAACTGACACCACTCTGGCAAATTTGTCAGATGCACTGCAAGACCTGACTGAGGTTGGGGCTAAGAATATTATGGTAGTTAACTTGCCAGATTTGGGCAATACGCCCATTGCTCTGGGAGTTGATGGGCGTGTTCCTGGTACTAGCGATGCCCTCAACACTTTGACAGAAGACCATAACTCTGGTTTGTCTGAACTACTCGATCAATTCAGTCAGACTCCCGACTCAGATGTCAATATCATCCCGGTTGATGTTAATTCTATATTTAGGGAAATTCTGGCTCAGCCGACGGAATTTGGTTTCACCAATGTAACTAGTCCTTGTTTGAATATACCAGCACAATTTGTATGTGAGAATCCCGAGGAGTTTTTCTTCTGGGATTTACAACATCCAACTACTGGTGTTTATCGAATCATTGCGGATTTAGCCCTGTCAGCATTGAACGATCCAAACCCAGATAATAACAATTCACACCCAGCTAATGTTCCTGAACCAGCAACGGCTTTAGGTCTATTCGCCTTGGGGGCTTTAGGGATAGGTTCTAAGGGAATCAGGAAGAAGGAATAGGGGATAGGGAATCGGGAATAGGGAATTTAGAATTTAGAATTTAGAATCGGGAATCGGGAATTGGGAATCGGGAATCGGGAATCGGGAATCGGGAAAGACAGGGGAGTGTGGGAGGTGTGGGAAGTGTGGGGAGTTTGGGGAGTTTGTTATTAAGGGTAATTATCTCGATATGATATCAGATGAGCAACTGGCTCCCCAAGACAGCTTAGGTGCGCTTGACCCGTAATTAAATTCGCCACGGGTCGCACCTCTGCATCGCTTTTCGTCAATTCTTCTTCCCTGTTCCCTGTTCCCTGTTCCCTGTTCCCTATTCCCAACAATGACTAACAATTACGACCAACTGTTCAAAACCATAGAAGAGTTAGTTATGCACCATTCCCCCAGTGGTGCGGAAGAGGAAATTGACCAATTGTTACTGCATCGGTTTCAAGCTTTAGGGGTGGAAACTTGGCAGGATCGGGCTGGAAATGTCATTGCGAAAATCCCTGGTAAGGATGCTGGTGCTAGTCCCATTGCGATTACTGCTCATAAAGATGAAATTGGTGCCATTGTTAAACGGATTGCTGAAGCAGGACGGGTGGAAGTGCGCCGGTTGGGGGGTTCTTTTCCTTGGGTTTATGGTGATGGTGTGGTGGATCTGTTGGGGGATAACTATACCATTAGTGGTATTCTATCTTTTGGCTCACGTCATGTTTCCCA
>NZ_JAAHGN010001129.1:0-2326 GCF_010672485.1 Moorena sp. SIO2C4
TCGCGTAAGTCCTGTTGGTGATAAAAAACCATCTCCGATTAAACCTTACTCCTTTCCTTCCGCCTTCTGTCTTCTGGCTTCTGCCTTCGATTCGCGCCTCGTGTAAGTATTCAAGCGCACATCATATTAATGGGGACATTACAACCAGAAGGCTGGTACTCTGGCACCAGATTACACAGTTGAGTAACAATACCTGCACGATCATTGAGTCGAGCTTTATCAAGGAGAACTATCAACTGCGGTTGCAAAATCTCCCAACTCCAAAAATATTCTTGAGCAGAGAAAATTTTATGATGTCGCGTGGGTTTGACATTATCCCCAGATATCAGCAACTCCTCATAGAGTTTTTCCCCTGGTCGCAATCCCGTTATTTTGATTTCAATGTCCTGTTGGGGAATAAGCCCACTCAAACGAATCATTTGCAAAGCGAGATCGTAAATGCGAATTGGTTCTCCCATATCCAGCAAGAATACCTCTCCTCCACTTGCCATTGCCCCTGCTTGCATCACTAAGCGAGCCGCTTCAGGAATGGTCATGAAATAGCGAGTAATTTCCCGATCGGTAACGGTAATGGGTTGACCTTGGGCAATTTGTCGGGAGAAGCGAGGCACAACCGAACCACTACTATTAAGGACGTTGCCAAATCTGACAATGGCAAAGCGGGTAGAATGTCCTGGTTGAGCTGCTAATGCCTGTACTACCAACTCTGCTACCCGTTTACTAGCGCCCATAATATTGGTAGGACGTACCGCTTTGTCAGTGGAAATCAAGACAAAGTTTTTCACAGCGCACTCAATGGCACAGCGGACCGTAGTCCAGGTTCCTAAAACGTTGTTCTCAATGCCTCGCGCTGCATTTACTTCTACCAGAGGAACGTGCTTGTAGGCTGCTGCATGGTAAACTGTCTCGACTTGATGATCCCTTAAAACAGTACTGAGATGATCCTTATCGGTGACATTGCCTAGGTAAGCAAAGCGCTGCAATTGAGGATAAGTTTCTGCTAGTTCGAGGTCAATATTGTAGAGAGCAAATTCACTGAGTTCGTAAAGTACTAGACACTGGGGCTGCTGCTTAGCAATTTGGCGACACAGTTCTGAACCAATGGAGCCTCCTGCACCAGTCACCAGCACTACTTTTCCTGTCACCTGCATTTCTAGTAGTTCAATATCAGGTGCAGCTTCTTCTCGTCCGAGGAGGTCAGCAATATCAATCTTGCGAAGTTTCTCAATAGAAACTCCACCAGAGAGCATTTCATTTAAGGAGGGTACGGTTTTAACAGGAATTGAAAGACTCTGTAGGCGTTCTAGAATACAGCGTTTTCTTTCTTTTGTTACCGAAGGCATTGCCAAAATTACCGTATCAAAAGCTTTTTGTCGCCAAAGTAACGGCAACTCAGCAGGAGAGTAAACCTTGAGTCCCTGTATGACTACATGGTGTTGCAAATCAGAGTTGTCATCGATAAAGGCAATTAGTCGGTAAGTTCGGTGATTCGCTAAAGCAGCAGCAAGCTGATAACCTGCTGCCCCTGCACCATAGATCAGTAGCCCTTCTGGAGGTAAATTGCTATGGGCGTAATAGGCTAGATTATGAGTTGAGCTGCGAATTAGCAGTCGTAACCCAATCAGGAGAAATAGAGTAAGGAAGGCATCAATAATCAGAACTGAGGGAGGAAGAGGCCAAGAACCGTTTAAGTAAGCGAGGATCACTAAAACTCCGGAACTGTAGAAAACAGCTTGGAGTGCTGTGGTAATAAACTCTAGGCTTGTGTAGCGCAGAATAGGACGATAAATGCCACAGACTTGGAAGCCTATAAGTTTGACCACAATTAACAGGATAATTAGCCAAGCATACTGAACAATTCCTGAGAGGGGAAGTGTTTCGTCGAAGCGGAGCCAAAAAGCTAGATAAATAGCAAGGCAAAATAAAAATGCATCTAGAGCAACGAGGAACTGGCGCTTCTGCCGTCTGGAGATTGAGTTATAGCCACCATAAAGCTTAATCAGCAGGTAGTTAATATAGGATTTCATAAAGATAACGAATTCAGAAGGTTATTGCTTGTGCGATTTAGGGTCACTGGAACCCTAGATTAATGATTCTCTGCCCCACCAGTGGCACGACAGCGCTGACTAGAGCTAGATCCGCCCCTATCTGTAGCGACGACCTCCAAACAACGGGATTTTCGACCCAGATTGGGGGGAGATTGGGGTAAGACCGAGATAGGGATACTGTGGGAAAAAGTGCAATTGGCACTTAAGTAGAGGCAGTGCTGATTCTGGCGATGATTCCCCATAGCATTTCTATTTGAGATGTAAACATAGAAGTGATA
>NZ_JAAHGN010000113.1:0-2992 GCF_010672485.1 Moorena sp. SIO2C4
GATCGCATCCGCCAAATAGGTAAAGAAGAATTCGTCCTCGAAGAAATGATTCGCTACGGATTTTGGCCAGCACAAGGTGAGATGCCAGAAGATCCAGCTGATGAAATTCGACGGCGGGGAGAACTCCAGCGAGAACTAGCCCAACTGCGCCAAGAAAGTAAGAAACTACAAAACGAACAAGCACTGCGTAAGCGGTTGCTAAAAGAACGGTTAGCCCAGTCTAGGCTTAAGCGTCAGGAAACCAAACAACGACGGGAACAACAACGGCTCGAACGTGCCGAAGCGTGGGCTATACGCCAGGAACAGGAAATACTCTATCTCGGTGAGCAAGTATCCCCAGGTCTAAACCATACCGAAAGCGATCGCATACGATTAGAAACCTATAAATTACCGCTGCTTAGCACACCCCAACAAATTGCTCAAGCCATGGGGATTACCCTCGGACAACTACGCTTTCTCGCATTTAATCGCAAAACCGCCACCATATCTCACTACATTCGTTTCAAGATTCCCAAAAAAACCGGTGGAGAGCGATTAATTTCCGCACCCAAACCAAAACTAAAACAAGCACAACACTGGATTCTCAGCAACATACTAGAAAAACTAGAACTAGACAATGCAGCTCACGGCTTTCGACGCGATCGCTCCATAGTAACCAACGCCCAGCCTCATGTTGGTGCTGATGTCATTATCAACATTGACCTCAAAAACTTCTTCCCATCCATTTCCTACCAACGAGTCAAAGGACTTTTCCGGTCATTCGGTTATTCAGAAGCAGCAGCAACAGTATTTGGATTACTATGTACAGAAGCGGACATCGAAGAAGTCGAACTAGATAGCAAAACCTACTACGTAGCCACAAGCGATCGCCACCTCCCCCAAGGCTCCCCCGCTTCACCAGCCATTACCAACATATTGTGCCGTCGTTTAGACCACCGACTAACCAAACTAGCCACAGACTTAGGCTTTATTTACACCCGCTATGCCGATGATCTCACCTTTTCCGCCTCCGGTAATAGCCTCCGCTTTATCGGTAAACTCCTAAAACGCACCAGCTCCGTAGTAGCTCACGAAGGGTTTACTATCAATCAACAAAAGACCCGAATCCTACGGAAATCCCAGCAGCAAGAAGTAACAGGAATTGTAGTCAACGACCATCTCAATATTTCCAGAAAACAATTAAAACGCTTCCGTGCCACCCTCTATCAAATCGAAAAAGACGGTCCAGACAGCAAACACTGGGGAAACTCCAGTAATGTAATCGCAGCGATTCAAGGCTATGCCAACTTCATCGCCATGGTCAATCCCGAAAAAGCAGCCCTCTTTCAAGCACAAATCCAACGCATCAAAGAAAAATGGTTATCTAATAGGGATTAGGTATCAGCTTACCTTATTTTTGAATTAAGAATTAAGAATTAAGAATTAAGAATTAAGAATTAAGAATTAAGAATTAAGAATTAAGAATTAAGAATTTGTAATTCTGCATTCTACATTCTACATTCTACATTCTACATTCTACATTCTACATTCTACATTCTACATTCTGCCTTCTGCATTCTTAATTCTGCATTCTGACAGACAACCTTGGCCTTTCGGCCACGCGATCGCGTTCAACTAACTACCGCTTACCTTGTAAATTTATCACCTCCTTATGTACACTCATACCAATCTGAAGAGACTGATTAAGTAAGCGACCATACTCACCAGTTTCCTCACTCAGCTCAAAAGCCATCAAAGTAGCAAAATTATCATCAAGATTGCTTAACAATACCTGACGACTGTCAATTAAATTATCATGACTTCTGATTAAATTTTCTACTTGTAAAGCATTCACTAAACTTTGTTTAGTAATAGCTAGAGAGTCAATAACTTTTTTACGGCTTTCAGATTGTTTCAACTCAGTACTTGACCCCTCAATCGCCTCTATCCGTTCAGCTAACTCAATCGCTTTAATCACACCATTATAGTTATCAACCTGATCCATTAACCTAACCAAAGACTTAATTCGCTTCCCTTGTTTATATAAATATACATTCCCAATCACTATTCCTGACACAAACAATCCCACCAATAGACTAAATAGCCCCGTTGTCCCAGCCTGGTCTTCAGGCAAATTGCCAGAATTTTTCATAAAAATCAGGATTGGAGGCAAAAATAAAATTAAACTCAGACCCAATATAAATATCTCAGTTAACAGAACCGATAACATATGCTTAGGCTTCTTAAAGATAAACCCCCGACAAAAATCAATAGCCACAAGCTTAGCAAAATTCAGATCTACCAGGTTTCTGATATCTTCTGACGTAATCTGTAAATTCCCTAAATTTGATGACATATCATCTCGCTCCTGTTACACCATTTTCTGATATCTTGAACCAATCCCAATAATCCACCAGTACTTAAAACCACACCGCGAATAAATCAATTCCTCTTACTTCCACCCAAGCAATTCCATCGGTTATCGATAGAATAAATAGCGCTGCGGGCAGCGCTATAGCTGCCACAAGTGTGGCTTCAAAACAGCAAATCAATAGCAAGCCTTAACCCCAACCCAGTACTTTACCAATTAACTGCAAAACATGCATATAAAAATTACTTTCTAAGTCGCGAAATATCGCAAAAGGTTTTCCAAGAGCTCCGAAAAATGGTCTGAGAGTCCATGCCAATTGGCTCCCAACAAATCCATAAAGCACTAACCAAGCTTTAAGAATCCTAGTGCGATATGTGTTTTCTTCAGCTTCTTGCTCAGTGATAAATTGCATACATTGGTAAAACACATTGACACCAATTAACCCAGTGATGCCAAAGATTACTATATTTAAGAGCTTAAAAAATTTATAATCATGAATCGAGAGACGGAAAAATAGAGTGATAGGAGCAAAGCCAAATAGCATCACACTAATCACAGATGTCGCCGCCAAAAGCAAAGCTAGGTACTGCCCAAAACTACGTTTAGAGCCTGAGCTAATCTCATAAAAATATAAAGTCGGTA
>NZ_JAAHGN010000113.1:3092-11423 GCF_010672485.1 Moorena sp. SIO2C4
AGAGTGATAGGAGCAAAGCCAAATAGCATCACACTAATCACAGATGTCGCCGCCAAAAGCAAAGCTAGGTACTGCCCAAAACTACGTTTAGAGCCTGAGCTAATCTCATAAAAATATAAAGTCGGTAAACAAATCAACAACGTTAATAGGTATAGTGCCGGGAGTTTGATAGCTGAAGAGATAATCTGGAGGGGGTTACTAAACGAGCCGATAATTCCACCATAAATCCCAAAAAACGCCGAGCTAGCAATTAATAAAGAGATAATCTTGATATCAATCCTAATTCCTTGGTCAACCTCCTTCAGGAATCTTTGGCGATTGCGCAAAAACTCCATCACTATCGTAAAGTGGTTCATGACCTACTCCTAATTAAAATTTCAAGCTACAAGATACAGCCACCTAAGATTCTCAGCCATCTAGGATAAAAACTAGTAATATAGCACTAGTTTTTACTAGCACTAGTGTTTACTACAATAATCCATGGATTTACCATTTCCCATGCCAAATTGCCATTGGTAACTAGTTCACTATTATATAATTACTTCACCGGATTTTAGATCCTGTCCGCAAAATAAACTGCTAATTAACATGGGATGACCCCATGGGAATGATCAGATTTGGAGATTTGGGTCATATACAACTGATTTTGATAACTCAAGGGATCAGCAAATGATTTCCGTTACAATCCTCACTTGCTCCCATACAACGTAAGCTATCAGCTATCAGCTATCAGCTTATCCGTTACGTCCCAGTATCGAAGCCTGTGCCATGCTAAGGAAACAGCTTTTGAATAAAACAAACCATTCATTTAATCTGAGTTAAGTCTGCACCTCAAGTAGCGTGAGCCATTGGCGTAGCGTGGCCATTGGCGTAGCGTGGCCAAGGCTGACGGCTGACGGCTGACGGCTGACGGCTGAATGCTTACCATACAACAACCCATAACCAATCAACAAATCAATAGTAAGCCTTAACCCCAACCCAGCACTTTACCAATTAACTCCAACAAATGCAGATAAAAATTACTCTCTAGCTCGCGAAATACGGCAAAAGGTTCCCCAGGATCTCCGAAAAATGGTCTGAGGGTCCATCCCAATTGGCTCCCAACAAATCCATACAGCACTAACCAAGCTTTAAGAAGTCTAGTGCGAGATTTGTTTTCTTCAGCTTCTTGCTCAGTGATCAATCCCATGCATTGGTAAAACACATTGACACCAATTAACCCAGTGATGCCAAATATTACTATATTTAAGAGCTGAAAAAATGTATAATCATCAATCGAGAGACGGAAAAAGAGAGTGATAGGAGCAAAGCCAAATAGCATCACACTAATCACAGATGTCGCCGCCAAAAGCAAAGCTAGGTACTGCCCAAAACTACGTTTAGAGCCTGAGCTAATCTCATAAAAATATAAAGTCGGTAAACAAATCAACAGCGTTAACAAGTATAGCGCCGGTAATTTGATAGCTGAAGAGATAATCTGGAGAGGGCTACTAAACGAGCCGATAATTGCACCATAAATCCCAAAAAATGCCGAGCTGGCAATTAATAAAGAGATAATTTTGATATCAATCCTAATCCCTTGGTCAACCTCCTTCAGGAATCTTTCGCGATCGCCCAAAAACTCCATCACTATAGTAAAGTGGTTCATGACTTACCCCTAGTTAAAATTTAAAGCTACAAAATACAGTTAGCTATAGGAGCATGTCACTTATGCAGAAAATTTGGACTAAAACTATAGCCCCCTCATCGGTTTTAGCTTGCTCTGATAGTACCTATAGCAATCCTACTAAATCATTTTTTCAATCAGCAAAATAGGAAATCCTTGCTGGGCAAGGGTTATAGCGATTCGGCCACTATATTTCACGAATCAGATCGGATTGCTATAGTTCATATGTTCTACAACTCCGACCTGTTCCCTTCACTTGGTTCCAGACAACAACCCATAACGAATCAAGCCCCGGCGATACCCTCGACTCATCAACCCCATCGACAGTGCCGCTTCCACAATTTTCCAATTACTATTGAGCAACCCTAAAAGCGCTTTCGGCTCAAAAGCAGAATCAATCACAATATCCCAAAACGGTTCAACCGCATCTGACCAATCCGCCGTCCGAATAGTTTGGAAATTCAAATTGCCAGCAATTTCCTCATACTCCTGCAAAGAAATCACATAAGGCAAACAATAAACCCGATAAATCTCAGCCAAATGCTGCTGTTCATCTGTTGTCAATTGTCCCGTCGCCAAGGTTATCGGACGATGACACCAAGTTGCCATTAAAAACCTTCCCCCAGGTTTCAGCACCCGATAACATTCTTGAAGAAACTGTTGCTTATCCGGCATATGTTCTCCACTCTCCATCGACCAGACAAAATCAAAGGTTTCATCAGCAAAAGGCATATCCAAAGCATTAGCAACCTGAAACTGAACCCGTGTTGCCAACCCAGCCACTTGCGCTCGTTCAGTCCCTCGTGATGCTTGAACTGGACTTAAGGTAATTCCAGTAACATTTGCTTCAAACTGTTGCGCTAAATAAAGTGAACTCCCACCAATCCCACAACCGACATCCAGAATAGTACTAGCTTGCTCCACTTCAGCCCAACAGAGCAATTCCTCAATCAAGTCAATTTGTGCCTGATGTCGGTTTTTCTTCTCAGTACCCGCCCAGCCATAATAGCCATGGTGCATATGTTCACCCCAAACTGCTTCCCACAAGCCAGAAGAGGCATCATAAAATTCCTGAATCTGTTTTTCAAGACTCAATTTTTCAAGACTCAATGTCATATTATGTCCAGTAGCATCGTTCCGTATCACCAACTATAGCGGTTCTCACTTCCATAAACCATACCCAATTCGACGGGAGAAGGCTGTGACCCGCTACTAAGGGAAAAGGGTCTTGACAGATGGCAAATCACAAATAAACAATGACAAAGACAAATGACCAATGACCAATGACCAATGACCAATGACTATTCCCCGAACCATTTGCCTTGGATTCCTTTCCGTAATTGCCATCGGAACTATTTTGCTAATGATGCCATTTGCTGCTAGTGAGGGCACATGGACTCACCCGATGGTGGCACTATTCACCTCAACCTCTGCTGTTTGTGTTACTGGTCTAGTGGTTGTCGATACTGGCTCCTATTTTTCCTTCTGGGGACAGTTGATTGTGCTTGCCCTCTTTCAAATTGGTGGTTTGGGCTATATGACCACCACCACATTTCTCATTTTAATACTAGGGCGCAAGTTCAAATTGAAGCAGAAAATCGCCATTCAACAAGCTTTAGATCGACAAGGTTTACAAGACAGTGCAGCATTAATTCGTTCCATCATTGCCACAGCAATAATTTTTGAAATCACAGGCATTTTTCTACTTTTACTAGTGTTTGTTCCCGATTATGGATTATACCAGGGATTCTGGTTAGCCATTTTTCATAGTGTGAGTGCTTGGAATAATGCCGGATTTAGTCTTTTCCCAGACAGTTTGACAAGTTATCAGTCATCTCTTCTCCTCAATCTAGTGATCACAGCTCTAATTATCTGCGGTGGCATTGGTCAACAGGTAATTTTTGAGTTCTATCTTTGGTTGCGCGATCGCATTCTCCGACGACGTCAGTCTCTGGAATTTTCCCTGAATTTTAAAGTAGTCACTAGCACCACTATCTTTTTGTTAATAGTGGGAACAATAGCATTTTTATTCATTGAGTTTAATAATGATAACACTCTAGGAGCTTCAACATTATCAGACAAATTTATCAAAGCCTGGTTTCAGTCAGTGACCACCAGAACCGCAGGGTTTAACACCATTGATCTTGGTAAAATGACCACAGCAGGTTTATTTATTACCATTACCATGATGTTTTTTGGAGCCAGTCCCGGGGGAACAGGTGGTGGCATCAAGACTACAACAGTAAGAGTTTTAGTTAGTTCTACCCAAGCAATTTTACAAGGAAAAGAAGACGTTTATCTATATAAGCGTCAGGTACCAATTGAACTAATTCTAAAAGCGATTGGAGTCTTAGTAGGGTCATGCGCTACAGTAATTATATCAACACTTTTAATTTCACTAGCTGAGCCAACCCTGGATTTTATTCAGATTTTATTTGAAGTCGTCTCAGCCTTTGCTACTGTCGGTCTTTCCACAGGGATTACCCCAGACGTTTCTACCTGGGCAAAGCTAGTTTTAATTGGAACAATGTACATTGGCAGGGTTGGAGTTTTGTTGCTCATGGCATCCCTACTAGGAGAACCCCGTCCCAGCGCAGTTCAGTATCCAGAAGAAAACTTACTTGTGGGATAATCCTAGGGAAAAGGTCTACTTGCTTGCCAATGGCAAATGGCAATTAATACTTAAGAATAAACAAGTAAGACGTAAAAAATTACTAAAACTACAAGGGATACACTAAGCAAGTCACAGGAGGCATCGTGAATCTATCATTTTTAACATTCTTGCGTAACCTACCCAAAGAAAATAAACAGTTTGCCGTTATTGGATTAGGGCGTTTTGGTCGAGCCGTCTGTTCCACACTCTACCAACTTGGCTATGAGGTTCTGGGTACTGATATTGATGAAAAACTAGTTTCCCAAGTGTTAACCAATAAAATAGCTTCCCATGCTGTGCAGCTCGATTCAAAAGAACCCTCAGCATTGAAAGAAGCCGGGATTTTGGAATTTGATACAGTAATTATTGCCATCGGTAACTATGTACAAGAAAGCATTATCACCACCCTCAACTTAAAAGAAGCAGGAGTTCCTTACGTCATTGCCAAAGCTTCCTCAGAAGTTCATGGCAAGCTGTTAAAACGGGTAGGAGCCGATCATGTAGTTTTTCCTGAGAATGACGCAGGTTGTGCTTTAGCACGCTCCCTCACCAAACCATCCATCTTGGAATGGTTTGACCTAGACTCTAAGCACAGTATTGTCGAGGTCAGAGTGCCAGAAAAATTTGATGGCAAAAGCATTATGGAACTGGAATTGCGCAAGCGCTATGGCTTGACTGTCCTGGCTATCAAGGGAGATGCTGAATTTGAGATTAACCCTGACCCTAATCAACTGCTGTACAAAGATATGCTTATGGTTATCATTGGCTCCAACGCCGATATTGACCGCTTACCCATCTAAAGCTTAGGAATCCCTCTTTCTGGTTCAGACTTTTCCGGTTCCATCTGTTCAGTTTCAGTGGAATCTACCTTAGGAGTTTCTTGGGATTCTACCTCCAGAATCTCAGGAGACTTCATCTGTGGAATTTCAGGAGAGTCTACCTCAGGAGTTTCTTGAGTATCAACCAACTTTTCTTGTGCTTCTAGCTGCTTGATGTACTCATCAACCTCTGTCACCTTCTCCTCATTACCTGCAAAGGCGAATAACTCTCTAGCTTTGACCAAAGAAGAGAGAGCTTCCTCTCGCTGTTGAGACTTTTCTAAGACTACACCCAAGTTGTAATGACCTTCTGCTAATGCCGGAGACAGGCTAAGAGCTTGCTGATATTCAGCCATGGCTTCCTCATACTGTTCTTGCTGTTGTAGAGCAACACCAAGGTTGTAGTGGGTCAAGGCGTGGTAAGGATCCAGTTGCACAGCTAATTTGAGTGTGGTAACTGCTTCGGCGTACTCACCATTCGCTGTCAGTGCTGCCCCTAGCTGTCGGTAAGCATCCACATTTTCCGGTTCCAGTTCCGTCACCAAGCGAAACCGAGTAATCGCTTCCGCCAACTCTCCTTTCTCAAACAAAATTACCGCTAATTGATACTGAGCCGGGGCCAACTTCGGGTCAACCTTAACTGCTTCCCTAAAGGATTCCTCTGCCGCTGACTTTTCCCCTTGCTCCACCAGTAATAGTCCCAACTGGTAGTGTGCTTTCACCAATTTAGGTTGAGTGCGAACTGCTTGTCTGAGTGCAGTAGTTGCTGGTCCAATCTGGTCTTGCTCGACTAAAATCAGTCCCATGTTATAGTAAGCTTTGCCATAATCTGGGTCTAGGCGAATGGTGGCTTGGTAGTGTTCGATCGCCTCTTCTTGATTACCCTGAGATTCCAGAGCTAACCCTAAGTTATAGTAAATATCGGCTGATTCGGGATTGAAAGACAACGCCTGTCGATAAGCAGCGATCGCACTATCGGGTGCCCCTTCCTTGTAAAAAGCAATGCCTAAGTTGTAATAAGCTTGTGACAACGTTGGGTCAAGGGCAATAGCAATTTGGTATTGTTCCAATGCCAGCTGGTTCTTACCCTGCTGCAAATAGGTATTCGCCAACAAATAGCGTCCCATGGCCATATAGGGGTCAAACTCAAGGGCTTTACGAAAAGCGCGCTCTGCCCCAGGAAAGTCCCGGCGTCCGTACAGTTTCACGCCAACTTGAAAGTATGAAGCCGCATCCAGGTTATTGGAGTATGGACCTTCCATCAACTGCTTGGTTCCTTTATACTCAGGAATCTTTTGACCTTGAGCTTGAGCAATACTTGTCAAACCAAAACTGATGATAGTGGTAGCTAGCAGAGGTATCCTTCTCATTCACCCTTTTCCTATAAGCTGAGACATTTTTGGTATACTACAGGATAATATTTTTTTACTAGAATAATTAGCTGCTTATCAAGCCCATCCCCACAGGAAATGACCCTAGCTGCTGCTCCGATATGCGATCGCAAAGATCAAACCCTATCCCTAGTCGATTCAGTCATTGCCCAATCCCAAGCAGAAGGGGTATTCGTCAGTCTCAGCCTTGGTGACGAATTTCTGAGCCGCTTCTCGGAAAATCAGATTACCCAGAATATCAGCCGCCAACGCTGCCAACTGACCATTACCAGTTATTTCGGTAAGCGTTGTGCCTCTGCTACCACAACAGAACTAGACCCAGAGGCAATTGCCCAAACTATCCAACGTTCTGAACAACTGGCTCGCATTGCCCCAGAAGATCCGGAATGGGTACCCCTACTAGAAGCCCAGGATTATGAGCAACGCACCCCAGCCTTCGATCAAGCCACAGCTAACCTTTCCCCCTTGGAACGGGGAGAAATGGTCAAGGGAGTATGTACCTTAACTGCTCAGGCAGGAGTCGAAGGGTCTGGTAAGCTTAGTACTCAAGCCTTTTTACGAGTTGTGGGCAACTCCCAAGGGTTACGAGCGTTAGACCAAGGTACAGAGGCAGATTGTAGCGTTACAGCCCGTATAGACGATGGTTCGAGTTGGAGTCAAAGCACCGCCTTTGCCATAGAGCAGTTACCGATTTTAGACAAGTCATCGATAACAGCTCTAATTGAACGAGCTAAAGCCTCACGTCACCCCCATAAGGTGAATACAGGTACCTACCCAGTTATATTTGATGGTGCTGCCTTTGCGGAATTGCTGTCTTGGGTAATCTGGAATATGGATGCTCGGGCAGCGGATGAAGGACGCTCCTTTATGTCCCATAGTGATCAAACCGGTAAGCCCACTGGTAACCGCTTGGGTCAGCCAATGTTTAGCCCTATAGTGCAGGTACAACGCGACCCTGCTCATCCCCTACTCCAATTAGGCACTTGCTTTCGGGATGGATTGAGTAATCGCTACACCGAGGTGATTAAGGACGGTATTCCCCAAATCCTTTACTATAGCCGCTATTGGGCAGCTCAGAAAGGCAAAGATCCAACTGGACTATTGTTTCCCATTGTCATGTCCGGTTCTAGCCAAAGTCTAGCTGACCTGATTGCCCAGACAGAGCGAGGTATTTTGGTAAATCGTGCTTGGTATGTGCGCTATGTCAATCCCAAAACCCTAGAAGTCACAGGGATGACCCGTGATGGCACATTCTGGATTGAAGACGGTCAGATTGCCTACCCGATTAAAAACCTGCGCTTTAACCAAAGCCTGCCTCAAATGTTGAAAGAAGTCGATGGCCTAAGCAAAGTACAGCGCTACGGTAACATCGTAGTTCCAGGAGTTCGGGTCAAGGCATTTAACTTTGATAGTATCACTGACAGCATTTGAGCCAAATCATGAAGGATCAAATGTGAAGAATTAAAGAAGAAAGCTGTCATGTGAAATGTGAAAGCTCAAATGTGAAAGCTCAAATGTGAAAACTTTACCTTTTATAGCGCTACGCGCAAGTCAGAAAGGTTCGAAGTCAGAAGTCAAAGGTGCGCTTTCCGTTCTCCGTAGGAGACGCGGGGCGCGTTCGGCGAATTAAATTCGCCACGGGTCGCACCTAAAAGTAAGCTATGACTAAGTTTCGGAGTTTAGGAGCGATGCAGCGCGGTCTTGGGGAGGCAGCGCGGTCTTGGGGGTTCCCCCGGAGACGAAACCTTAGACAGGCTCGCCTTTATGGTTGGTAGGTTATGCAAAAAAGGGTTAAAACTTATA
>NZ_JAAHGN010001130.1:0-2325 GCF_010672485.1 Moorena sp. SIO2C4
CCTTTTTCTATATAGTTTATTACTTTTTTTCTGAAATCTAGACTGTATGGCATTGCTGTCAGTTATTGAAAATATACCCTTTTCATTTTACCTCATCACCGTCTTATCCTTAATTGAAACAACTATACCAATTTAAATGCCGAACAGCTTATGAATAGTCGCGCTTGGCAAGGAAAGCATCGAACACAACACAAGCCGCGTTCCCAACGAACCACCTTTCCGTCGGTACTTCCTTTGATACCAAGTGAATCTTCGTTAAAGTTGAAATCGTGGTGTATCATCTTTGATTGGTCTACCTCGATGCATCAAGGACTGATCAACTCTTTTAGGGAACTGGGGTCATTTACCTCTAATTCTTAGCAGTGAACGTTTCTCTAATGAGTCGTAACCCTTGTCAGCGGCTATTACTCGGAATCTTTTCAAGGGACGACCCCGTTTACCTGTAACAAAGCGCGATGCTATCTAGTAATGGTATCACCTGCTCCGGTTCACTCCCATTAGCTGGTGTGGTGCTGTAAGCCATGGGCATACCATTACCTTCTGTGACTGTGTGTATCAACACTCCTTTCCCTTTATATCCATAGGCTACTCCTTCACCTCCTCCCTTGCCAGGGGGAAAAAGAGCCATCTACGGCTCCATAATTCCAGTTAATCAACCCTCGATTTTGCGCGATCGCCAATACTCTACATTGTATTTTTTCGCTAAGTTCCGTTTTTTTGCCATCGTTTCAACCATCGATGTGCTGAACTTTTTGATGCCCACTGTTCCCCTCTGGGCACATCACACCAACGACATCCTGTAATTAATACGTACAGCAGTGTGTTTAAAACGTAACGGAATGGTACATGGGGCATACCTCTACCTCGCTTTTGCGCTTCACACGGCAAAATCTTTTCAAACAGCTCCCATTCTATGTCACTTAATCCTTCAAATCTTCCTGGCATTTATCTGTTCAAGTTTTTCTGATTACTTGATTTTCAGTCTATCAAGTTTTCGGACAATAGTGGGATAGGTTCAAGGCAAATGCCGCCTTCCATAAATATTCAATTACATGGATAATATCGAGAACAATTGTTAAGTTAATCTGGTGTTTGCTCGCAAACTTCTTCAAAGCGCGATAATTGAGTTTTATTACCATCTACCAAAGCACAAAAGTGTTTTTGTTGAGTGCTTCGGCGGTGCAATACCTCGTCAAATGCTTCGCTAATAACTACTTCTGGCTGTTTAATTAAGCTTGCCCAAACACGCTTGGATTGAGGCTTGGGTCTTTTGAGTTCTTTAATATCAAGCTCCTCCCCTTCCGGATTGACAATTTGTTCAGGTGTGCGAACGAATGGGTCAATGGTATAAACCGAAGCTACTGTAGCCATTCGCTTCGAGTTTCGTTTTTCACCAAGGGTTAATCGTTTATTTAACTTCTTGCTCTTTGCCAGCGCCCTAATTCTTTTATGAGCACGTAAATCTTCCTTTAGCATCACTACACCAAGACCCTCAACAGTAATCACTACTATTTCCCCTGTTTGTGGAGATTGCTCTATATGTGATTGTTGCTGGTGGTAAAATTGGTCAAAGTCACAGGCACTATTGAAGGCTAATTCTTCCACTTGACGCTTACCAACTTTGGCTGCGGTTGTTTGGGAAATTATCTCTACTGTTTCACCAAACCCCGAACGGGCTACTTCTACTGCGACTCGCTCTGTCAGTCCGTGGGAATATTGGGATGGCGGTAGGTTTAATTCCGCATCCAATGGACTCAGGGAATTGAGCTTCCTTCCTCCATAACCAATTCGATTGACTCTTACGGTTCCAAATAAGGTGGTCAGTTTACGAGTCAACTTCTTCTTATGAGTTCTTCTGGCTTGGTCACTACCCAAACACTCACCTTCAATCTCGTCATCACTACGTCTATCAAAATAACCGCGGCAGTTGCCGTCTTAATAGTTCGTACCCGTTCTCCAGTAATTTGTTCTCTAACTCCCCATGCTCGCGCACCGCAAACCCGATCTGAACCCAACCACTCTACGATTTCTTCAAATAGCTCTCGTGCTGGTGAAAAGAAGATGTCTTCATTTGAGTACGATGCTTGCATATCTCTGAATTTAACCCCGGTTTTCCACTTATGTACAAGAAACGTCCCTTAACGGTTTTTTTGACTCAAAGCCTTACTCTGACAAGCTTGTTAGTTTTCTTATTTTAAATAATACCGTATTTCTAGAAGAGCCGCACCCAAATCATTTGTAAAATCAGCAAAATCGGTAATCGTTGCTGGGCAAGGGTTATAGGGATTTGGCGTTCGCGCAGCGTGGCCAATATATTTCACGATA
>NZ_JAAHGN010001131.1:0-2323 GCF_010672485.1 Moorena sp. SIO2C4
GTATGGCCTGGGATTTGAGGTTTCCGCAGCACCCTAGGAGCCAGTTTTAAACTTTTAATATCTGTTTGTAGGAAAAATATTCGGTCAATCACATCTGGATTTTACCGAAAAGTATTAGCTAGTAAAAGAAGCTGGAAATAGCGAAGGATTACTAGCTATTGGTTTGGCGATCGCAAATCAACTGCAATCCATCAACTGCCCAGTTTGGGTTGATTAGAGTCATGGGCTTGTAGAATCAAAAGTTCTGTGCCCATAGTTTCCAGGGTCGTGCCAGGAGCTGATGCCGAGACCTCGAATAGCGCCGATGCACCAACCTGAGGGCTTCCCCCCACTCGCGCTTTGCATCAAGACAAGCATCAAGACAACCCAGTTACTCCTGCTTGGCCAGACTTGTCAACCCAACTTGTAAACAATTAATTCCCTATAAACGGCTAGTTAAACTTGAAACTAAAACTTGATCATTTGCTAGACCTCCCACAATGACTAGTCTATAGCCATCTCGTAAAGACGGAGTTAATAGTAGCATGTTCTACTTGTAATATGGGTACCCTATTTCTAAAATTAATCTAAATTCTCTTGTAGATATGGCGAAAACAATACCCTATTGATGTGTTCTATTGCTAGCCTATCTCGTCATTTCCCCGATCCCACACTTTTAGGTGCAACCCGTGGCGAATTTAATAAGAATTTAATAATTAGATGGGGAAAGCGCACCTTTATGATCAGTATTCAACCGGACTTGATATGAGGAGGATCAGGGGGATGAGCTTGTGATCAGCAAGTAACATCACCAGAAAGCAACTTGCTATCAGGGACTTCTGCACTTTTGGATAAGTTCTATCTCTAGGATTTACACTGATTCCCTGATTTACTAAACTAGCTCCTTATTGATTAAGGCTATTCTCAGTAAAAACTCATTAAGCTAAGATTTAATAGATTCATAAGCCTGGAAATTTCTAGGACTTAATGAGCAGTTTAAAATGACGATTAAAATCTATAAAAATTAGATCATTGGGACGTTAAAAATAGCGATATTGTGTCCATAACATATTAGATAACTATATCTAATATGTTATGGGAGGCAATTTAATTTATAATTGTTGTTAATTCAAATAATAACCCTATTTCAAAATAACCAATTACCAATTACTTTTTAACCAGCTCATGAACCTTTCATCCTCGAAATCTCAAAATCTGCCCCAGTCCAAGATACAGCTAAGACTAAGGTTAGGGATTGGGGCAATAGTTTTGGTGACAGCTGCCTTAATTTTACTATTTACGCCCGTTGGGTCTTGGCTGAAGCTGGAAAATTTGAGATTGCTTCAGGAAAGCATGGGTATTTTTGGACCACTGGGGTACATTCTAATTTATATTGTTGCCACAGTACTAGCTGTTCCTGATGCGATTTTAACCTTTTCAGCTGGTGCTCTGTTTGGACTAATGCTGGGTACTTTGTGGACTGTGATTGGTGCTACTTTAGGAGCAACGGCTGCGTTTATGATTGCTCGCTTTGTTGCTGGTGATTGGGTTAAGTATCAGTTTCAGGACTCTCGTTTTGATCAACTCAGTGAGGGAATTGAGAAAAATGGTTTTTGGTTTGTGCTCTCAATTCGCCTGGCACCAATTTTTCCATTCAATGCCGTGAACTATTTGTTTGGCTTAACACCAATTCCTCTACCCACCTATGTTATTGCGACCGCAGTGGGAATTATCCCGGCTACCTTTGCCTATGCTTGGTTAGGTCGCAGTGGTCTCGAAGCTATCAGCGGTAGTCCCCCCTGGCAACTGATCGGAGCACTAGTTGTATTAGCGGTGCTATCTACCACCCCCCTACTTTGGAAAAAATCAAAACTTAGGCAATAACTCTGCTTGTCGGGTGCGTTAATAATGCACCCTACACCATAAGGGCGAATATCAGGGGGAATGAAAGTCGAGTGTTGCGTAAGTCCTGACCCTAAGTCCTGACAATTTAAGGTGATTAAGGTAGAAGATTGATGAGATTGAACAGATTGCTGAAAAGACGAAGCCTTTGGTTAGCGATCGCGCTATTTATTTTGGTCCTATTGTGTTACTCGACTCCTGTCAGAGCCTTATTTAACCAGAGGTTTCTAGTGCAACAGTTGCAAGAATTAGGCCATTGGGCAATCTGTTTATTTATCCTGGTTTATGCTCTGGCAACGGTTTTAGGAATTCCTGGCACAGTACTGACTATCGCTGGTGGTACAGTTTTTGGTTTAGTTTGGGGTACCTTCTGGTCTGTTATCGGAGCAACCTTAGGCGCATTGGGAGCATTTTGGGTAGCGCGTTATCTATTGCGAGATTG
>NZ_JAAHGN010001132.1:0-2320 GCF_010672485.1 Moorena sp. SIO2C4
TGCGTCATTTTCCGCCTCTTCGCGCTTTGTTGGGACAGCCCGTTTGAAAATTGTAACGGGCAAGATGCCCATTCCACGCCTGATCCCCATTCCACCCACCGGGTCAAACAGCTTTAATGAGATCCACCCCGCCGAAGTCTAGGCAAATTCTAAAATATGCTCAGCAGTAACTTGAGCTTGTTCCAAGTGAGGCACATGACCACAGTCTTTAATCCAGATTAATTGAGATTGTGCGATCGCATGCTTAAACTTACTAGCAGCAGCAGTCCCTAAAATTTCGTCATGGTCACCCCACAAAATTAGAGTTGGCTGGCTAATCTGAGCCAGCTTATCTCCAAAATCACCATAACCACCACTTTTGGTAAACGCAATCAAGGCTTGATTCCAACCAGGCATTTCTAGGTGCAATGCAGCACAAATTCGGGCATCTTCAGAGGCCCAACCTTTATCATAGTAAGCGTTTTTACTTATACTTTGCCTTACCTTGGGATTAGCCAAAAATGCTGTGGCTAGGTAGCCTAAGGGCGGAAATAAGAACTTCCCAATCGGGGGAGCCTTGGTGCAGCCAGCGCTATCTATTAATACTAACTGTTTAACAACCTGGGGGTAAGTGAGGGTAAAATCAATCGCCGCTGCACCCCCCATAGAAGCACCGACTACAATCACTGGTGTTCTAATCAGGGTTTTCCAGAAATAATAGAGATGGGTTGCGATCGCGTAGGGGCTAAATGGTGTCCCTGCCATGCGATCCGTAAACCCAAAACCCAACAAATCCACTGCCCAGGTTTCATTTTCCTGAGCCAGCAGTGGTAGCAAGCGGCGTAATTCTAGCACGGAACTATCGAAGCCATGGAGTAACAAAATTGGTGTGCCACCCTTACCCTGATTAACGTAAGTTGTGGCAATCGCCTGGGGGCTCAGGGGAGTTGAGATAGCTTGACGCTGGATACTTTGAGCAAGAACAATTGAGGTAGACTCAACTAGCTGCTGGGTATTGGAGGGCAGAAAATCAGGAAACATCAGTTGAATTGCTGTAATCAGAGGACAATCCTGATTCTCCCCCTCACAAGCGCAATTATGTTAGTCAGTGCTTGTCTTGCACGGATGAGCACTCCGGAACTATTGCCTCTTGCCTCTTGCCTCTTGCCTATCCCTACCCAAATACTTTTTCAGCAAGCCCTAAGTAACTGATGGGCTGAACTTATTACCCAGTAATGATTTTAGCTTGCATGTCACACCCCCAGAAAGTGTTCACCATTTTGTGGTAAAAAAAAGATAGGTCGATTATTTGCAACAAGACCTACCAATTGAAAATGTTACCTGCATTTTACCAAAACCACTTAAAAAGTCAACTTAGTAAATCAGAATACTTATTCCTTTTAATTCTGCTTAGTCTCGTACAGACAATTAAAAACGTAAATTTAGAAAAATTAGCAAATATTTTATCAATTCCCATAAAATTTGAAAGTCGTAGAAAAAGAATACAACGATTTTTATCATTGCCTAATCTAACGATTGAAAAAATTTGGTTCCCAATTGTAAAAACCTGGTTATCAACATACTTTACAACTGAACAATTAATTTATGTAGCGTGCTTATCGCACAAATTGGAGTCGCATAAATTTGATCATGATTAGTATAGTTTGGGATAAAAGATCCTTTCCCATATATTTTGAATTACTTCCCAAATTAGGGTCTAGCAATTTTAATTAACAGAAAACTGCCCTATCCTCAGTGATGCCACTTTTAAAAAATTATAATATTTGTATATTAGGGGATAGAGAATTTTGCTCGGTAAAGCTAGCAAAGTATCTCCAGTCATTGGATGTATATTTTTGCTTACGTCTTAAAAAAAACGAATTTATTGAAGTTAAAAATGAGATTTGGATTCAATTAAATAATTTAGGTTTAGCACCGGGAGTATCGTTTTTTATGCAAGGAGTTAAAGTAACCAAGACCCATGGTTTTTCAAGTTGTAATGTGGCTTGTAAGTGGCAACGTAAAGTCAAGGGAATAACCCCAAAAGAGGGATGGTTTATTCTCACCAATTTCGACGGTATAGAGTTGGCAATTTCCGCTTATAAAAAAAGATTTGATATAGCGGTGCGACCCCGGTCGGGTTTCCCGACCTAGGGAACGCGCACCAAGAGAAGAAGAGATGTTTAGAGATTTCAAGAAAGGTGGCTATAATCTAGAGGATACTAAAGTTGAGGGTAAACGGCTGATTTCTCTAGTTTTATTAATTGCGATAGCTTATACTTCTTCAACGATTCAAGGTCAGCAAATTAAAGCGATGCAGCGCGGTCTTGGGGAGGCAGTG
>NZ_JAAHGN010001133.1:0-2319 GCF_010672485.1 Moorena sp. SIO2C4
TCCGACCAAAGGCTACCGATTTAGCACCTATGCTTACTGGTGGATCCGTCAAGGAATCACCCGGGCGATCGCTACCCAAAGCCGTACCATTCGCCTGCCAGTTCACATTACTGAGAAGCTCAATAAAATCAAAAAAGCCCAACGGAAGATTTCCCAAGAACGTGGGCGCACAGCAACCATTGACGATATTGCTGTGGAATTAGAAATGACTGCGGCTCAGGTACGAGAAGTATTACTACGAGTACCCCGCTCTGTTTCTTTGGAAATTAAAGTTGGTAAGGAACGAGACACCGAACTAGGAGATTTACTCGAAACTGAGGAAACTTCTCCAGAAGAAGTGTTGATGCGAGAAGCCTTACAACGGGATTTACAGCAACTCCTAGCCGATCTAACCAACCGTGAACGGGATGTGATTCGGATGCGGTTTGGCTTGGGAGATAACCAGCCTTACTCTCTAGCTGAGATTGGTCGCGCTTTGGATTTATCTCGCGAGCGGGTACGCCAAATCGAAGCTAAAGCTTTACAAAAGTTGCGGCAACCCAAGCGCCGTAACCGAGTTCGGGATTACCTGGAAGCTTTGAGCTAATCCCTTGGTGACATATTCCCACACTTTCCGATTAACTTACCGATTAGGGAAGTGTGGGCTTCTTGCCAATCCTATCCTAGCTATCACCCTAGCTATCCCTTGTCCTAGGGTTCTAGTTGTTCAAAATTTATTGAATTTATCAATACCTGAGGGAGCACCCCGATTTATTTATTTGTTAGTAGACTTTTTATTTGTTAGTAGACTTGAGCTTACTTAAAAATAGGCTACCCGGGCATCAAATCCTTGCGATCGCAATTCATGGGAACGACTTTCCGCTTCACTACGGCTAGAAAAAGCTCCAGCATTAAAATAACGGCCTCGATCATCGTCAGATATAATACCACCAGTCAGCTTCATCTGATTTCGCACTTCACTTAGCACATTATCATTAGGAATGGGGATCACCACCACATAGCGATTCTTCTCAGCTTCAGGATTTATATTAATAAGTCCCAATGCTTGCAGGGTTTGTAAATCAGCTATCCCGGTTGGAAGTAGATTATTATTACGTATCTGAAATTTAAACACTGCATCCTCAGTTTCTTCGCCATATCTCCCATCAATAGCACCAGGATTAAACCCTCGAGATCTCAACTCTTCCTGAAGCCGTCTAACCTCTGGGCCGCGATCGCCTGGTCGTAGTTCACTGCGACGAATAGGAGTACCAAATGCTATGGGTTGTTGACTGTTAAAGTCAGCAGGAGGAAGAGGGATCTGATCAGGCGGTAATCCAAACGGTTGTGATTGAGTAACTAAAGCATTAGATAGTTCTGCTCTAGTTTGTGATCCCACAATCCCATCCGCCCTGAGACCATAGTCTGTTTGGAATTCAATCACTGCTTGTTCTGTAACTGGACCAAAGTAACCGGTTGGGTCGGCATTGAAATACCCCAGTTGTCTCAACTGTCGCTGCACTTCCGTAACCGCTGATCCACGAGACCCTCGTCTGAGTCCAGATTGAGTAACATTCCTACGGGATGGTGCTGCTCTGGTTTGTGATGGAAAGAGTTTTGCTCTGGTTCGTGGTCCGACTTCCCCATCAGCAGGAAGCCCCTTTTTTCGTTGGAACCGAATCACAGCATTTTTAGTAATTGAACCAAAATAGCCAGTTGGTTGCCGATTGAAATACCCGAGTTCTCGCAAACGACGCTGAACCTCTGTTACATCAGCTCCCCTACGACCTTCCCGCAGCACCCTTTGGGCTAGGGCTTCTTCTGCCATCCCCACAATGCTAAGTATGGCAATTAGCAACAGTAAATAAATCCGATGGTAAGCAACTAGCTTATACTCCTTGAGCCACTGAAACAATTTTTGAATTGACTCCTTCAAAACTGCAGGAGTATCTGCTAGTTCTTCTTCGCTTAAGGCAAGATGAAGATAGGCAAGGGTCTCCATGATTTTTCCAAGGAAACTGTTACCGTTAGTTTAACAAATGACAGTAGAGCATTGGTAATGTTTCGGACAACATAATCTCAGAAATTTTACGTAATCGGATATTAAAGCATGTAGTTATAGAGCAAGACTCTTATCAAAACAGAGCAATTCTCCTCTCTAACCATAACGCAATAGTTTTAAATCATGAGCACTATTCGTCACTGGAGTACATTTGTCCCCCTCCTAGCTTTAGTCTTGAGCAATTTAGGGGGAGTAGGGGCTAGGGCTACCGTAATTCCGAGCACCAATTCCGCCAACAGCATCCCCTCGGCAAAACCAACCCAAGCTCAGACTCAAGA
>NZ_JAAHGN010001134.1:0-2319 GCF_010672485.1 Moorena sp. SIO2C4
CCCTCCTGGGAGGGGTTAGGGGTGGGTGCCAAATGCCAAATGCCTTGCTTTCGCCCCTAGTATAAGGATTCAAGCGGACATGATATTACTAATAATTTGCTAATACCGAGCCCGGTTAACTTCTTATAATTTTTGGCTTTTCGTGACTTGAAAGTTAACAATTTTCAATTTTCAATTTTCAAGTCATGAAAAGCCATGGGTTCTACAGTATTATAAGTGATTAACCGGACTTGGGATCAGGTCTTAGAATTTGAAAGTAGTTCTAAGAGCACCAATCACGACATCCTCGTTATCACTGTCTCCAAAGGGAGCAGCAATCCAGATTAATCCGGGAGTAATCGAGATATTATCATTTACCTGATACTTGTAGAAGCCTTCAACATGAATGGCGGTATCATCATCACCACCAACATAAGGCTCAGAACCGGCAACTATACCAAGTAAGTTACCTTCTTTGCCAAAGTCTGGTAATGCCAGTCCTAGACCGTAGTACCAAATCTCAGCATCACCGTTGCCACCAGAAGCTTGTTCAGCATCGGTGTAGCCGCCATAGGCATTAATTACTAAATTGGGAGAGAATTGAAAAGAGGCTTCTACGCCGTAGGAGTTAGTGTTTGCTGTGACATCTCCTCCATCACCAAAGGGTGCCCTGGCGTTTTCAGTTCCAACACCCGTATCAAAGATAGCGTTGCCATCATCAAAGTCATTGAAGTAGGCACGAACGTAAGTGAAGGCTAACTGAAAGCTGTCGCTAGGGGAAAATGTCAGCTGACCTAAGGCAGAAAACTCACCGTTGAATAAACCCTGACCTTCAGAGGGGTCAAAGGAATTGCCACCAAAGTAACCTGCACTCAATACTACGGCATCGGCGAGGCTAAAGTTGATGCCTAGTCCACCACCTGCGCCTAAACCAATTTTATAGATGGGGCTCGATTCAGCATAGCTGGAAAGAACACCGCTAGCGCCAGTGAAGTCATCCAGGTAGGGGCTGATGGTGGGGACAAAATCTTGCCAAAGGGGAAAGGCAGCTGGCAGATAGACATCAATATTATCCCCAATCGGGAAGTAGTAGGCTAGCCAACCAATACCCAGGTCGTTGCCGCTGTCAAAGCTGTAAGTAAAGGCACCTTGGTCTGTGCCATCAAAGGTAGCTGCATTACCGGCATCCAGACGGGTGTAGAGGGCATCTTTACCGGTGAAGCTGGAGACAAACGCTAAACGTACCCGGTCTTGGAACACGACTTGGTTGTCACTGTCTTCACCAAAGGCGTTGGCAATAGAGAAGACCACTTCCCCTTCTAGCTTGGTGGTGGTAGAAAACTGATGGTCTTCTAAAAATGCCACCCGTCCTTCTAAGTTATCCACTCGTGCACCGAGAGTAGCCAATTCTGATTCAAACTCCTGAATCAGCCGTTGCAGGGTTTCTAAGTCCTCACGAGTGATAAAATCGGCGGTAGACGCAGCAATTAAACGCTCAATCTGGTTCAAGCAAGCATTTAAACCAGCGGCAAATTCATACCGGGTTGTTGCGCGATTCCCGCGAAAGGTGCGATTGGGATATCCTGCAATACAACCGTAGCGCTCTACCAAACTCCGTAGCGCTTCATAAGCCCAGTCTCCAGGAGATACATCACGCAGTTGGGAAACACTGGTGACTTGACCCATGGAAGCTGACTCTTGTTTACTCTGTTTGATCAGTTTATCAACTGACACCTGCTTTGATTGTGCAGGCATTTGCCCCAGGTTTACTGGGTCAAGGTTTGGTGAAACCTCTTGTGCGATCGCGACCTTGGATGCTGCCCATTGGGATACCAACATCAATGGACTCATCAGTAACATCGCGCGTAATTGTTTATTCATTGTTCTCACTCACACCTGTCATCAGTCTAATGGATGAAAGTAACAAACCTCTGACCAGGTGTTTGTAGTCCTTGATACAAAATATTACTTATATAGTTGACTGTTGATGGTACGCTGTCAGGACTTAGGCTCAACTGCGCACGAAACCCTATAAGTAATAGGAATTCTTTACTTGTAAGCATTCAGCCGTCAGCTATCAGCTAATGGGTTTGGTCCGATGCGTCGAAGCTTGTGCCACCAGCTAGAAGCCTGTGCTACCAGCACCCCCGATTCTTGTTTACGACCGTTGATTAGCTGACTGCTGACGGCTGATAGCTGATAGCTTACCTTTACTTAACCCTTGTCGCAGAAGGTGCGACCTGTGGCGAATTTAATTCTTAATGGGTCAATCGCACCTGAGGTTTTCAGATTTTATCTTGGCAAACTAATGACAAACTCGGCTCCCTGACCTGGTTCTGA
>NZ_JAAHGN010001135.1:0-2317 GCF_010672485.1 Moorena sp. SIO2C4
TCCAAACTAATCCTAATAGGGCGTTCGCAGTTTCCTGCCAGGGATGATCGGTCTCAATGGCTAGCTACTCACAATGCAGAGGATCGGATTAGTCGCAAAATTCAGAAATTGCAGGCTATGGAGGCTATGGGAGCGGAGGTGATGGTACTCAGTGCTGATGTAGCCGATGGACAACAAATGGAAGAAGCGATCGCACAAGCAGAGGCTCGGTTTGGTAACATCAATGGAGTCATCCACAGTGTTATGTTTACTGGAGACAAGGCATTGTGTTCCATCAAGGAGATAACTAAAACTGATATTTGGCAGCACTTTCAAGGAAAAGTACAGGGAACCATAGTTTTATCAAAGGTTTTGCACAACAAAAACCTTGACTTTTGCATCTTAATGTCCTCCATAGCATCAGTACTGGGAGGTTTGGGGGACGTTGCTTACTCGGCAGCCAATCTGTTTATGGATGTTTTCGTTCACCAGCAGAACCGAAGTAATTCCGTTCCTTGGCTGAGTGTGAACTGGGAGACTTGGGAATTCGAGAAACAAGATCAAAATTATGAGATTGCAGCAGGGCTGGCTGAATTTGCCATAACTCCAGAAGAGGGTATCCAAGCCTTTGAAAGGGTTTTATCCACTCAAGAACTCAATCAAATTCTTGTTTCCAGTGGAGATTTACAAACTCGTATCGATCGATGGGTCAAGCTTAAATCTGTAAAACAACAAAATAATTCCCAAAATCAAGTATCATCTACACCAGTTACCTTCCGCAAGCAATTGGAGACAGCTCCTGTGGGAGAGCGTCAGGGATTATTGGTTACTCACGTCCGGGCGCAGGTAGCTAGGGTACTGGGAATTTCTCCTGAGCGAATAACATTAGAGCAAAAACTCATAGACTTAGGATTAGATTCTTTGATGTCTATTGAGTTGAGAAATGCTCTTCAATTGAGTCTGGGTTTGTCTGTGCCTTCTACTTTACTCTTTGACTATCCCACACCAGAAGCGTTGACTAGTTATTTGGTGAGAGAAGTTGCTCACTTGGAGGACTCAAAAAGTTTAAGCAATGGCTCCATCAAACAAGGTATAGTTGAGGATGACTCTTACCACTCTACCTTAGTATCGATTCAGCCAAATGGTTCAAAACCTCCTCTGTTCTTTGTCCCCGGAGTCTTGGGAAATGTTTTCGATATCTATCCCTTGGCACAACACCTAGATTCAGAGCAACCTTTATACGGCTTGCGATCGCTTGGTTTAGATGAGGGGGAAAAGCCATTAACCCGGATGGAAGACATAGCAGCCCACCACATCCAAGCCTTACAAGCCGTTCAGCCTGAAGGGCCATACTTTCTGGGCGGTCATTCAGCAGGAGGAAAGGTGGTTTTTGAGATGGCTCAACAGTTAAAAAATCAGGGACAGGAGGTGGCTTTACTTGCCATTATGGATGGTTTAGGGACAAATCTGCAAAAATATCAAGATTTTGCTGAGTGGGACAATAGCAAACTGATCGACGATCTAAGCAGTTTCTATCAAGGTTCTTTGGGAGAAGCGGTCAAAGTTGATCCTGAAACACTTCAATCTATTGGAGAAGACCGCAAGTTAGATTACCTTCTGGAAAGATTGACCATAGGTGGTTTGAATTTAAGCCAAGGTGAACTAAAACGCATTTTTCAAATTTACAAAGCTAACGTTCAAGCTGATGTTGACTATATTCCACAGGAGAGTTACCCAACTTCAATTACTTTCTTCCGAGCTATGGAAACAGAAGTCTTTGAGGCTACCCTCGGTGAAACAACAATACTGGAAGACCCAACTTGGGGCTGGGGAGAGATTTCTGCTCAACCTGTGACAATTCACAAGATTCCAGGCAACCATTTCACGATGATGCGAGAACCCAATGTTGGAGTTCTAGCTCAAACCCTTAGGACTTGTCTGGAAAGCTACCCACGGGCGGTGCATCACCCCCTATGAATGGAAGAGCCCAATTTCTTTTCCTTTTCCGAAGCTCCCTGCTCCCTACTCCCTGTTCCCTGTTCCCTTGTGTTTTATAAAATTACCAACAAATAGAAAAACCATGAGAAAAATATTAGCTTTATGGGCGACACCTCGCTCCACCTCCACTGCCTTTGAAAATATGATGCGCCAAAGAGGTGATTTTTTGGTTTTTCATGAACCTTTTGGCTTATCCTATTACAATTCCCCAGAGCGTCGCGGTGCCAGTCGTTATCCAGATCTAGAACTTAACCCTGAATATAATCACCAAAAAATCTGGCAAAAACTACGACAAGAAGCAGATTCCAAAGCAGTTTTCATCAAAGACATGTCTCATTTA
>NZ_JAAHGN010001136.1:0-2316 GCF_010672485.1 Moorena sp. SIO2C4
TAACCACGATTGCGATCGCTTGTGTCCCCCCTGAACAGGTCAGTATTGATGCTGATATTGATATTCGGCTGCTAGTTGGTCCGGAAGTCCTAGCTGGCTCTACTCGCCTCAAAGCCGGTACTGTCACTAAAATGGCCTTGAACATCCTTTCTACAGGAGCGATGGTAAAGCTTGGCAAAGTCTACGGCAATCGCATGGTAGATGTGGCAGTGACCAACAAGAAACTTCATGACCGAGCCCTGCGCATCCTCAAAGACCTGACCAACCTCAGCCGAGAAGACTGCGCTCACTTACTAGAGCGCAGTGGCAGGCAGGTAAAACTAGCGCTACTAATGTACTGGACAGGATTAGACCAGCTAGAGGGAGCCAGCTTCCTAGAGCAAAACCAAAGTGATCTCAGGGCCGCTCTCCAAAGTTGGAAACAAACTAGTACTCCATCAAAATTGAATTGATAATGTTTAACGGATCAGAGACTACTGTCACTTTGGTGATCATACTCGTAGCCCTCGGTGTTCTAGGTTGGGGCTATAACCGCGCTCGTTCTTACGGCAAGCTAGGAATTTTAGCCTGGTTGCAGTCAGTAGTCTTGACACTGCCCTGGCTATTATTCTTTGGCTTAGTCAGCATGGGAATTTACCTGAATATCGTTGGGATCCTATTTCTGCTAGTCGCTTCCACCGGCCTATACATCTACTTGGGCAGGCTCTTACGTGCAGCAGGTCAAGATGAAGTTTGGCGGGAGCGTGCCACCAAACTGTTCGAGGAGCAACAACAAAGCAAGGATGCCCAAAAGTCTGAGGAGCAAGATACTGCAGCTTACAAAAATTTAACTGCCGTATCCGAGGGTCCGAATACCACCAGGATCGGAGTAGCTACAATTCCTGATGAAGACCTACAAGTTATTAAAGGGATTTTTGGGATTGATACGTTCTTTGCTACGGAAACTATAAAATATCAGGAAGGGGCAATTTTTACAGGCAATCTGCGGGGAAACGATGCCGAATTGGTACATTCTCGTTTGTCAGCTAATCTAGAGGAAAAATTAAGCGATCGCTATCGGCTATTTTTAGTCGATAATCCAGAAGGGAAACCAGTTGTCATTATCTTGCCCAGTACCAATGACCCACGAACCACTACAGTTCCGCAAAAAATATTAGCCCTTGTCCTGGTAATTGCGACATTTTTCACCACTTTAGAAGTATCTGGGTTACTGCTTGACTTTGATTTATTCAGTGAACCTGAACGGTTTCGGGAAGCCTTACCGATTACCATCGGAATTTGGATAGTTCTCATTACCCATGAACTCGGTCACTGGTGGCAAGCCAAAGCTCACGACGTTCGCCTCAGCCTACCCTTTTTCCTTCCCAGCTTGCAAATCGGCTCATTTGGTGCTATGGTTCGCTTCGAATCCCTATTACCCAATCGAAAAGTATTATTTGATATTTCCATAGCCGGACCAGCCGTAGGTGGTGTAGTGTCTCTAGTGATGCTGATTTCAGGATTAGTCCTTTCTCATCAAGGCAGTGCTTTTCAGGTGCCAGTGGAATTCTTCCAAGGGTCAATTTTAGTCGGAGGGCTGGCAAAGTTAGTGCTTGGTAGTGCTATCCAAGAGTCTTTAGTGGATGTTCACCCTCTCACCATTGTCGGTTGGCTAGGTTTAACCATAACAGCCTTGAACCTAATGCCCGCAGGACAACTAGATGGTGGGCGAATTGTCCAAGCTATCTACGGACGCAAAACTGCTCGACTTACTACCATTGCCACCTTAGTGATTTTGGGGATTTTGGCCTTAATCAATCCAGCCAATCCCATAATTTTGTACTGGGGAATCTTGATTTTGTTCTTGCAGCGGGGTTTGGAGCGTCCTAGCCTCAATGAAATTACCGAACTCGATGATACTCGAGCATTGTGGGGGTTATTGGCGTTGTTTTTAATGGTCGCAACTCTGATTCCCATTAATCCCGCTTTGGCAGGAAGGCTGGGAATTGGGGGCTAATTTCAAGGGTTGAAGATTGTTCGCGTAGCGTGGCCTTTAGGCCAAGGTTGAAGGTTGAAGGTTGAAGGTTGAACGGTTGAAGGTTGAAGGTTGAACGGTTGAACGGTTGAAGGTTGAACGGTTGAAGGTTGAACGGTTGAAGGTTGAACGGTTGAAGGTTGAACGGTTGAACGGTTGAAGGTTGAACGGTTGAAAGTTGAACGGTTGAAGGTTGAACGGTTGAAGGTTGAACGGTTGAAGGTTGAACGGTTGAAGGTTGAACGGTTGAAGGTTGAACAGTTGAAGGTTGAACGGTTGAACGGTTGAACGGTTGAAGGTTG